>JADLHG010000019.1 GCA_020848905.1 Deltaproteobacteria bacterium | reverse complement strand
GCGCTCGCGCAGCCACCCGGGGCGATGCGCTTGTCGAGCTCACGAAGCTTCATCAGGTCCTTCAGGTTCTTCTTCTGCATGGTATCTTTCCGTCTACTTCGGTCGCCCATATCCCGCAGGACTTAGGTCGCCGAGGTGAGGGCCCGTGAGTTTTCACCCGCGGGCCGAGGTCCAGCCAGACAGTTGTCGACTACGCCCAGTTGTACCGCGAGGCGCTCGCGCAGCCACCCGGGGCGATGCGCTTGTCGAGCTCACGAAGCTTCATCAGGTCCTTCAGGTTCTTCTTCTGCATGGCGTCATTCCGTCTGCGTCGCTCGTCCATATCCCGAAGGACTTAGGGCGTCGATTCGGACCCCGCGAGCTTTCGCTTGCGCGGCCTCCCGTACTGGCTGTTCACCTCTCTGAGTTCGCGCGGGTCTTCGTCCCCCCTCGCGATCATTCATCGTGTTCTATGAAAGTACTCTTACAATTTATTTCACGACTGTCAACGCTATTTTTTCGCGGAAGCCGAGAGCGCGGTAGATCGGCCCAGTCGTTAGCTTTCTTGACGATCCAGCGGGCGGGCCGGCATACTGCCGGCATCTCGGCGCGCGACATTTTCCAAACGAGGTCCTCGACAAGGCCGAGCGCGTGATGTTCGTTGGGCTTTTGCACGCGGCGCTGAACGAGAAAGAAGGGTAGTCCGATGCGGCCCCAGAGACGGTCCTTCTCTGTTCTGACGAAGCTCGTTCTCTCCGTCGCCATTCTGGTCGCGATCGTGGTCGCCGCCATGGGGACCTTCGACCTCCTGGCCATGCTGAGGGTGTACGACGCCGAGTCGAAAAGACAAGAAGAGCAGGGCAGTACGGCGATCCGGCGCAACGGGGAGGGGATGGGGAGCAAGCTCGCGGCCGGGATCGCACCCGCTCTGGCAGAGGTGAACTACTCCCTCATTCAGGAGGCGCTCGACGAGACGCTGAAGGCGGATCCCGCGGTGCTCAACGTCGAGGTGGTCGACGACACGGCCACGGTGGTCGCGCGAAGCGGGCGAGGTGTCCTGTCGAGCGGCAAGACGAAGTTGCTCGTCGACAAATCCGGCAAGGTGCCGCCGCCGGAGAACGCGCAGGTGGCTGGCGAGCGGGCCCTCCGCTTCGTCACGCCCGTGTCCTACGGCGGAAAGACGCGCGGAGAGCTGCACTACGCCTACTCGCTCCGCGAGCTCGACGAACAGCTGAAGAAGCTGCGCGAGGAGCGCGAGGTCACGACCCGTCGGTCCGTTGTGCGGTCGGTGATGGTCGGTTCGCTCTGCCTCCTCTTCGGGCTGCTCCTGGCCATCGCGCAGGGGTTGCAGGTGACGCGTCCCGTGCGCGCCCTCGCCCAGCGGGCGACCCAGATCGCCTCGGGCGACCTCTCGGCGCGCGTCACGCTGAAGACCAACGACGAGTTCGGTCATCTCGGGGCGACCTTCAACCACATGGCCGATCGCATCCAGAACCTGCTGCAGGAGACGGCCGACAAGGTCACCCTGCAGAAGGAGATGGAGGTCGCACGCACGGTGCAGGAGGCGCTCGTTGCCGTTCCGGACCTCATCACGCGGGGACGGCTGCAGTTCGCGGGTCACTACCAGCCGGCCAGCATCTGCGGCGGAGACTTCTGGAACTACCTCGAGCTCGGCCCCAACAAGACCTTGCTCATCGTCGGAGACGTGACGGGACACGGCGTCCCTTCGGCGCTCATCACCGCGTCCGCGAAGAGCTGCTGCGATACGTTGCACGCCGCGTTCGGTAGCAACCTGTCGATCACCGGGCTGATGCAGGCGCTGAATCGCATCGTCTATCTGGCGGCGCGCCGGCACCTGCTCATGACCTGCTTCGCCACGCTCATCGACCTGGACGAATGGAAGCTCGTCTTTGCCAGCGCTGGGCATCCGCTCCCCTTCATCGGGAGGGTCGGCGACGACGGACAGCACACCCTGCAGTCGCTCGTGGCCCGCGGCAATCGCCTCGGGGACACGCCGGAGTGGGACTTCCCCGCCTTCTCCGTGGACCTGCGTCCGGGGGATACGATCCTCTGGTTCACGGATGGCCTCACCGAAGGCGAGGACCGCAACGGCGACCAGTGGGGGGAAAAACGACTCCGCCGCGCCATGCAGCCCCACTGTCACCGCCGGGCTGACGAACTACGCGACGTCCTGATCAAGCTGGCCCACGACTTCTACGACGGCGTCCCCCCCGCCGACGACATCACGCTCGTCGTCGGAAAGATTCTCTAGCGCACGCCGACCTTCCCCTCCATCAGGCTCTGCCAGTTGTTGATGGCGATCGTTTGCCCGGCCTTGATGTTGAGGCGCACCTCGGCCCGCAGCTTCTTGTTGTGCGACTCGAAGCTCAGGTGGTAGGTGCCCGGCGGCAGGCCGAGCTCGGTCCAGAGCCCGAGGTCCCGCCCGTCGGCGCGGATGCGGGCCCAGGGATCCAGGTTCACCTTCAGGATGCCGAAGGAGAAGCTCACCGCGGCCTGGCTGTCGGCAATCACCTGGACCTTGAAGTTCTTCCCCACGTGGTACTGCGCGTTGAGGAGGGCGATGTTGTACTCGCCGCCGGGGAGCGAGAGGGACATGGGAGTCCGCCCGCTCACGGGGTAGCCGTTGACCCACATCTGCGACGGGAACGAGGCGTTCGTCTTCAGCATCCCTAGCACGTGGCGCTTGGAGAGAGTCTGGCGGATCTGTGACGCGAGCGGGCCGTCGGGCCGGATGCGCAGGTACTCCGCCAGGTGATTCAGGGCCTCGTCGGACTTGCCGAGCTTGGCGTAGACCGCGCCGAGGAGGCGGTGCGGGCCGGACAGGGACGGGTCGAGGATCAGGGCTGCGTGCAGGTAGCGGGTGGCGTCGGCGTGCTTGCCCGCCAGGGCGGCGGCGCGTCCGAGACCGAAGGCCTTGGCCGCCTCGGCGCGGGCCGGAGCCGACGGGGGACGGCGTGCCGTGGGGGCGCTGCGCTCGAGCAGGCGCGTCAAGCGCTCGCGCGCGGCTTGCGCGATCGACCGGTCGGGGTCGTCTCGGGGGGCCACCTTCAGAAAGGCCTGGTATTCCTCGCGCGCCTCGGTGGGCCAGCCGGTCGCCTCGAGCTGGCGCGCCAGCATGAAGAGCGTCCGTGGGGCGCGGTCGACCTGCAACGCGGCCCGAAAGAGCGTCACGGCCACGTCGGGCTCGGCGGTCTCGGCGGCTCGCAGGAGCCAGGTCGCGTCGAGGACCTTCTTCGGGCTTGCGGCCGGAGCGGCGCTGACCCCCGCGGCCAGTGACAGACCGAGGGCGACCAGAGCGGCGCCGACGGCTCGCCGCGGGGATGGCCAGCGTGTCCGCGACGCGGGACGGCCGGTCCGGCAGAAGGTGGGCGAGGGAGCACGTTTCATTGATTCGAGCCTCGAACTGTGAGAAAAAACTAGGGTTGCAGGTGCGTGTGGTCCTGGCTGCGGCGCAAGACGCGTCTCGAGGCTGCGGCCGATTCTGGAGGAAGGCATGTCTTCGGACGAAAGCTCCGCGCTGCAGGCGGACCTCGCGGTGGTCGAAGGCGCCGTCCGTCTGGTGCTCAAGGGCCAGATCGACGAAGGCGCGGACCTCGACCCGCTGGCGAAGCGGCTGCTCCATGCGCTGACGAAGGCCCAGCTAGGGCGTGTGATCATCGACACCTTCGACGTCGCGCGCATCAACTCGTGCGGGGTTCGGGAGTGGATCAACTTCATGCGCTCGGTCGAGCAGGTTCCACGGCTGACGTTGTCTCGCTGCTCTCCCGCGATTGTCGTACAGCTGAACAGCGTGTTCAACTTCCCCGGGAAGGCCGAGGTCGAGTCGGTGGTGGCGCCCTACTACTGCGCGCGCTGCGACCGGGAGGCCATGATCGTCGTCGACGTGCCGCAGCAGCTCAAGGATCCGGCCGAGCTGCTGAAGGAGCCGCGGACCTGCGAGACCTGCAAGCAGCCGCTACAATTCGACGACATCCCCGACCGCTACTTCCTGTTCGTGAAGTTTCGCGGGCAGATCTGAGTCCCGCCCTACGGGGCGCCTCCTAGGCGAAGACGGCTTCGACGGGCGTGATGCGCACGCTCTCCGGCGTCACCAGGAGCTTGCTCGACGAGATCGCGCGGTCTTGCTCGACCAAGGTCGGGGAGACGGGCCCGTTGTAGCGGACCGCGGGGGTCGCGCCGTCGAGCAGCTCCTCCCGCAGCCGGGCCGCGTCGCGCGCCACGAGGACCACGCCCAGGTCCGTGGCCGTGAGGTGCCGCCGGATGGCCTGATTCACGGCGCTCGGGCTGAGGGCTGCGACCTGTCGGGGAAAGTCGGTGCCGAAGTCCCCCATGCCGAACCAGGCGCTGTCCATCGCGTAGCCGAGCCGGTCCTCCTGCGTCTTGAGCAGCTGCAGGACGTTCTTCGCGAGGAAGGATCTGAAGCGCTCGAACTCTTGTTCGGTCACACCCTCGGCGATGAGCTGCCGGAGTTCGTGCACGGCGGCCTTCAGCGCGAAGGTCGCGACGGACGGATGCACGGGTCGGATCCAGACCTCGAAGAGCTGCGCACGGCGCACGAAGTTGGGGGAGGGATAGAGCGCGGCGGCCGCCAGTGGGAAGGCCTCGAGGTAGGCGTAGCTGCCGTAGGTCAGCCCGCGGTCGGTGCGCAAGCTGCGGTAGAGCCGGCCGTACGACGAGCGATGGTCTCCCAGGCAGGCCCGAGCGAGGGAGAGCGCGGCGTAGTCCTCGTGGTAGCGCAGCACGTCGATCGGCGTACCGAAGGAGATGGCTACCACGTCGGTATCCTTCTCGAGGATCTCGAGCTCCATCCCCGAGGGGCGCCGTCCTCGTACCTGGAGGGGCCCGACGGGGGCGCCGGCCGGCAGGGCGTCCACGGCGTCCTCTAGGCGCGAAAGGAAGGCGCCTGGCACGTCCCCGGCCAGGCCCAGCCGGACGTTCTGCCGCGTGTAGAAGCGCCGGGCGAAGGCACGTACGTCCTCGACCGTGACGGCCTCGAGCGAGGAGAGGGTGCCGAGAGGTGGGTGGGCGTAGGGCGTGCCGGCGAAGAGGTTGCACTGCAGGCGCTCCTTCGCCAGGTTCTCCTCGTCGGCGCCGCGCAGATCGTCGAGCAACTCCCCGAGCTGGGCCGCCCTGAGCTGTTCGAAGTCCTCCTCGCGCAGACCGGGGTCGAAGAACTGCGGTAGCGCGAGGTCCGCGAAGGCGTCCAGGTGATCGCGATGTACGATCCCGGTGAACGTGCAGAGCTCGCGGTCCACGTGGGCCATGAAGTAGCCGGCCAGGGGATGGAGCGCGCGTTCGATCTCCTCGCGGCGGAGTTCCTGGCTTCCAGCGCCCGAGTGCAGGCCGGCGGCGAGCTGCGCTAGCCCCGCCTTGCCGGGCGGATCGTAGGCGGAGCCGGCCGTGAAGCAGAGTTTCACCCGGACGAGCGGCATGCGTGAGCGGAGCAGCACCGTGGGAGCCCGGGCGCCGGCCTCGGGCTGGGTCGCAGCGCGAACGTCCGCCCCGCGGCGGGTGACCGAGAGGGCCCCGGAGTAGTCCTCGGAGGCGAGGAGCGTGGCCACCAGCCGCTCATCGGTGAGGTAGCGCTCCGCGGCGGCCTGCAGATGCTCCGGGGTCAGGTTCTGAAGTCGACGGTAGTGGTCGTTGAGGGTGGCGTACGAGCGGTCGAAGTGCACGAAGATGCACAGGGCTTCGGCGATCGATTCGACGTTGTCGAAGACGTGGGCGAGCGAGGCCCGGCCGCGGTCGAGCTGCAGCTTCAGCTGGTGCGCCGAGACGCTCCGTCGACGGGCGCGGTCGGCGGTCTTGAGCATCGCTTCGAGCACGCGCTTCACGTCGTCGTTCGTGCGACCCGCGTTGAGACGCCCCCTGACGGTCGGTAGCCCCGGATCCAGCGAGGGCAGAACGACGGGTACGAGGAACTTCACGTGCTGCTCCCCGTGGACCAGCTGGCGGTAGAGCTCCGAGCTCTCGCCGAACTCGAGCTCGAAGAGGAGCTGCAGCGCCTCGAAGTCCGAGGAGTCGGACGAGAACCTCGGGCCGTGATAGCCGAGGGCGAGCAACCCGGGGAAGTCGCCGGACCAGGGCACGAAGGTCGTGGTCGGCTCCCGTGGGGGAGGCTCGGCGGGCACCTCCTGCGCCGGTCCGACGGGGCGCCAGTCGCCCCAGTGCCGATGGACGAGCTCGCAGACCTCCTCGGGGTGGGCGTCGCCGACGACGAGCAGCGTGGTGCGCTCGGGACGGTAGTTGCGGCGGAAGTGGGCCTGCGAGTACGCGAAGCGCTCCGGAAAGCGCTCGACGTCGGCGGGGGCGCCCAGCACGGGGTGACCGTAGGGGTGAACGCGGTAGCCCGCGGCCAGATGCCTATTATGGGATGTTTGCGCCGGATCGGACAGCGTCGCCTGCAGCTCGGCCAGCACGACGCCCGCCTCGGACCGGAAGGCCTCCTCCGAATACCCCGGCGCGAGGAAGTGGTCGGCTTCGATCTCGAGGAACTGTGGCAGGTCCTCGCGCGCGCACAGCAACGAGTACATGGTGTAGTCGTAGGAGGTCTCGGCCTCGCGGCGGGTGCCGGCACGCATCTGGATCTCGTCGTAGACCGCCTGCGGATAGCGCGGGGTACCGAGCATCATGAGGTGCTCGACGAAGTGCGCGAGCCCCGAGGCGCCGGGGTCCACGTCGTTGCGGCTGCCGGCCTTCACGATGATCTGGAGGTTCAGCAGACCCGGCTGCCCGGTGGGGACGACGATCACGCGCAGGTCGTTGGAGAGCGTGGCCTCGTACGCGTCGAGCGGCAACACGTCGTCGGGGAGCGCGGCAACGCGAAGCAGGGACATGAGCGGTTCTCCTGGGAGTGAGACGATCGTCGGTGCGGCGGCGTCAGGGGCACTGAGAGAATACCCCGGGTCCGAAGGCCAGGCCATCGAGCCAGAGCGTGAAGCCGAAGTCCCACGGGTCGACGTGGAGCTCGAGGCTCACGACGCGTGACAGGTCGAAGGCCCCTGCGTCGGTGACCTTGTAGTTCGCGGCAGGCGCGAGGGGGAGCTGGAGCTGCACCCACTGCGTGCGGCTGGTGTTGAAGTCGAAGGTGCCGTCCGCGGGCTCGCTGCGGCGGCTATTCCCCGCGGCATCGCGCAGAACGAGCCAGGGGTTATTGCCGTTGGCGCCGTTCTGCCAGCCGAGGCTGGAGGGGACCTGGCTCCGGGCCCAGAAGGTGGCGTAGGCGTAGCTCTTCAGGTTCCAGCCGCCGGCGGGAGCGGCGAGGCGCGCGGTGTTGTCGAAGCCGCACTGCGTGCAGGCGAAGCGGAGCGAGCTGGTGCCGACCTTGACGGTGCCCGGATCGTCGGAGAAGGCGGTGCTGCAGCCGGTGGGGCCGGTGCAGCTCCCGAGCCACCGGGCGGCGCTCCCCTCGGTGAGCTCGCAGGGCTTCGGCGCGGCGTCGGGGAGGCGGGCGTCGGGAGGTCGGGCGTCGGGCCGTCGGCTGTCGGCCGGGCGGCTATCGCGGCGCGGGCCGTCGGTGCGGGGTCCGTCGCGCCGGGGTCCGTCCGTTGCGCGCGCATCTCCGTCGGAGCCGAGGCCGTCCCGTGGCGCGCTGCCGTCGGGGGTGGGGCAACCCGGGCGGCCGGGGAGGCAGGGTCCTAGGGTGTCGGCGAACTGGATGCCGGGGGCGTCGGGGGGCGGCGGGAGGACGCCTCGGTCGCTCGGCGCGCTCTGGCCGGCCGCGCAGCCCACGAGCAGAAGCAGCGCGCCACCGAGGAGGGGCCGCGGCCCGCGAGGACGTGAAGCGCCAAGGAGCACGGTGGGCATTGTAGCAAAGGCGCGGGCGCTGAGAGGTCGCGCGACGAAGGTAGCGAAACTCGACACTTGAGCGGGCGGCCGGTATCGTTCGGGATCAATCCCCCCACGGCAAGGTGCTTCCCATGGCACACCACGAAGAGCTGCTTCTGAACACCAGTAGCGTCTCGCCGAGCCTCTTCATCGGCCTCGGCGGCTCGGGCTCGCAGATCGTCGAGCGCATCGGCGACAAGCTACGTCGGCGCTGGAACTGGGCCGAGTACGACCGGCTGGTCCACTTCTTCGCCGTGGACACCAACATCTCGGACCTGGAGCGCCTGCGCGGGGTGCCGCCCGGCAACCGCATCCTCATCTCCGACTTCGACAAGCGGGCCTACGTGGCGCAGAAGCGGGGCGAGGGGCACATGGGGAGGGATCCCTTCTGCTGCCAGTGGCTCCCCGAGAGCTACACCTTCCGCTCCACGCGCGGGAGCGGCGCCGGGCAGGTGCGGATCGAGTCGCGGCTCTCGCTCTACTACCAGCTCGAGCGGGACCGGGGGCAGATCATCCAGAAGCTGAACGCGGCCATCTCCGAGGCCAAGGACCACGACAACCCCTTCCGGCGGAACACGCCGCGCCGCTTCAACGCGTTCATCTATGGATCGGTCGCCGGGGGGACGGGCTCGGGGGGCTTCCTCACGCTCGCGTACCTGGTGCAGGAGCTGATCGAGGCGGCCGGGTGGATCCCGCAGGTCTACGCCACGCTGCTCCTGCCGTCGCTCTTTCATCGGGTGGTGAAAGGGGCGCTCCAGCCCGACATCGACGCGAACGGGTACGCGGCGCTGATGGAGCTCGAGCACCTGATGAAGCTCGGCTACGAGGGGCAGGCGCGCGAGCTGGAGTTCCACTACAACCCGAATCTCGCGCACCAGCCGACGGTGCGGCGCATGCCGTTCGGCTTCGTGTACCTGGTGGACAGCCCGGCGGCGGTGAGCGTCGCGGCCTACAAGGAGGCCGTGGCGGACTCGGCCTACCTGCAGCTCTTCTCGCCGATCATCGGTACGCAGCAGGGGGAGTACGACAACTACGAGAAGCACCAGAAGGCGCTGGCCCACGGCTACGCGGTGCACTACGGGAGCTACGGCTGCTCGGTGCTCGTGCTCCCCGACGACGACCTGCTCGAGTACTGCTGCCTGCGCTACGCGAAGAAGGCCATGGAGAGCTACCTCACCTTCCGGCTCCCCGAGCGCGCGGGGGAGGTGGCGCGGCAGTTCGTGGTGGACTACGACGACCCGAAGTTCAAGGCCATGAGCGCCGAGCGGCGCAACAAGGTGGTGGACGACAAGTACCGCGAGTTCGTGCGCTACCTCGGTCGGCTCGAGCAGGACTCGGACAACCCCGAGGGACCCTTCTCGCAGATCGTGCACCGCTGCGAGCGGCGCGAGAAGAAGGCCGGGGCGCTCGCGCCGGAGCTGGACCTGCGGGTGGAGAAGGTGCTGAAGGAGGCCAAGGACGCGATCGAGCTCCACACCATGACGCCGGTGGACATCACGGCCAAGAACATCAAGGTGGATGCCGAGGTCGAGGATCTCAGGCAGGAGGTGGCGAAGGCCCGCTCGGCGGTGGGGGCGCTACGGGACGCGCACGGGCGGAGCGCCTCGTCGGGGAGCTTCCTGCGCTCCTTCTTCGAGGAGCAGGCGGTGGATCCGTTCGGGCAGCGTTACTTCCTCATCGGGCTCGTGGAGCACCTCGAGCAGCGGCTGGCGGAGTGCGACGCGCGGCGGGCGGACCTGGCGCGCTTTCAGCTCGACTCGGACCACGTGCGCGAGGCGCTCCGGGGGAAGAAGGAGCTCCTGCTCAAGACGGCCGAGTACACCCTCCTCGAGCGGCTCAAGCGGCGAAACGAGGACTTCGAGGAGGCGCGTACCGACTTCGTGCGCTTCTTCAACGAGGAGCTGGCCCAGGCGAACCGGCTCTTGCTCGAGGCCGAGTTCGCGCGGGACTTCTTCGCCGCGCTGCTCGGGAGCTGCAACGACCTCTTGAACGTCTATCGAGCGGTGACGGCGCGGGCGAGCGAGCTCATCTCTGGCCTCGGTCTGGAGGCGGAGCGCATGCTCGGCACGGCCGAGGGGGCGCGAGGGGCGGGGGAAGCGCAGGAGTACGTCCTCGACGTGGAGGCGCTGCAGGACTTCACGGGGAAGCGGCTCTGGGGGCGCTACTTCGACGACCACGTGGGGAGCGGCGAGGCGGAGCTGGCCTTCTTCGACCGGGACGCGGTCTTCGCCGAGATGAACGGGGCCTTCGCGCCGCGCACCGACGAGCGCGGCCGGAAGGTGCTCCCCACGGCGGACGAGGTGGCGGATCGGTTGCGCAGCGCGTTCGTGGAGATGGGGCGGAAAAAGCTCGAGCCGCTGATCAAGGGGCGCCGCGCGGGGGGGACGGACCGCAAGGAGAAGGGGCTGCTCCTCGACGACGCGCTCCGGCTCGAGGCGCGCTACTTCCTCGGAGACCAGCTCGCGAGGGACCGCTCGAGCTACGCGCCGACGGAGGAGATGGTCCAGGACTACCTGGTGAAAAAGCTCCGCTTCTGCGCCGAGAAGGCCGCGGTGCTGGCCACGCTCGACGAGGCGCTCGGGTCCGACGCCTCGGTGGTGGCGGCGAACGACATCTATCTCGTGGGGCTGCACGGACACTTCCAGGCTGGCGGCGCCGACGGACTGCTCGGGCCGCTCGCGAAGGCCACGAGCGGCTACCAGCTCCTCGACGACTGGGACGACGAGAAGCGCATCGTCTTCTACCGCGCGGAGCTCGGCATCCCGCTCTACTTCTACCGGCGCGTGAACGGCGAGATGAAGCAGGCCTACGTGCGGGCCAAGGGGCGGGGCGACCGGGGGTATCCGCTGCACGTGGACGCGGCGTGGGAAGAGGCGCTGGCGCAGCTCGACCCGGAGGAGCGCAAGCAGTCGGCGGGGACCGATGCCCGTCGCACCGACCAGACGGCGTTCCTGTGGGCGCTCGTCGGCGAGGCGGTGCGGCTGACGGACGGCGAGTGGCGGTGGTCGCACGGCGGGCACGAGGGGGTGCTCGGGCGCGGCTACGCGGAGGCGTTTGCGGCCTACCAGCAGCTGGACGCGCGCACGGCGGCGCGGCTGCGCGAGGTGGCGGAGCGGGCGCGCGAGGCGCGGCTCGGTGGGGATCGCGCGGCGCTGCGCGCGGAGCTCGAGGCGCGGCTGAAGAGCTTCGATGACCGGGCGTGGGAGCTCGAGCAGGCGAAGCGGCCGACCGACCGCACGGAGGTGACCTTCCTGGGCGAGCTGCAGGAGGTGGTGCGGCAGCTCCTCGTGCAGGTGGCCTGAGCTCGCGCCGAGACGCGATGGCCGAGCTCGGCAAACTGCGGGTGTCCCAGCCGACCTTGATCCTCCACGGCGGGAGGTTCGCCGAGGGGGCGGCGGAGCAGTTCGGTCGGCGCGTGCGACGCGAGTCCGACGGGCGGATGGCGAACTGCGCGGTCGCCGGGGTGCTCGACGGGGCCGAGGTCTGGCGCGAGGCGCTGGACCGACAGCTCAGCCTCGGGGCGCTCCTCGCCGCGGGGGCCTCGGCGGGGCCGCCGGTGCTCCGGGTCGTCCTGCTCGCCGACCTGACCGACGCGGCGGTGGCCGAGCAGGTCCCGCGCGGGGTCGACGCGCTGATGGGGCTCGTCCGCGGTCGCTACGCCAGCCTCTTTCAGAGCTACCGCGAGGGGACGCAGGCGAATTTTCTCTGCCAGCCGATCTTGCTCGTGCCGGCGCCGGGTGAGGCGTGGTCCGAGGCGAGCCGGGCGGCGCTCGCGCAGCTCGAGGCCTTGCACGCCGAGGAGCGCTGGCCCGCGGCGGTGAGCCACCTCTACGTGCTCAGCGAGTCCTCCGGGCGATACCTCCTCGAGCGGGACGAGCTCGGGCAGATGGTCGCGCTCTTCCTCGAGCTGCTCCTGTGCGGGGCGCTGGAGGGAGCCGAGGCGCTGCGGGTCTTCCCCGAGAAGGGGCGGGACCCGTACGCGACCTTCGCCTGCGCGGCGGCCGAGCTGGACCGCGGCGCGCTGGAGGGGTACCTGGCGCGGCGCACGGCGATGGAGCTCCTCGAGTGGGTGCGGAGGGCCAGCCCCGAGCGGACCGAGGTGGCCGAGCGCGGAGCCGAGGTGGAGGAGCTGGCCCGGCCCGCGCGCTACCGCGAGCTCGTCCCGCTCGAACAGGGGCGCAAGCGCCTGGATGCGGTGATCGAGACCCAGTGCCCCGACTTCGCCGCGGCCTTTCGCGACGTGGGGCTCCTCGAGGACACGGAGGAGCTGCTCGCGCACTACGGCGAGGAGTGGTTCTCGCGGCAGCGCGAGCGGCTCTTCCGCGCCGAACGCGAGCTCGGGCTCTTTCGGCTGGAGGAGGTGATCGAGGAGGTCGAGGCCAACGGGGTGGCGCTGGTGCGCGAGGAGCGCGCGCGGATCGATCGCTTCGTCGAGGAGCGGCTCGCGCGGCCGGCGCAAGGGAACGTGGCCGACGCGGCCCTCTCGCTCCGGCATCTGCGCAAGCGCCTCGCCGCCGAGGAGGAGACGCTGGCGCGGAGGGCGCAGGCTCCGCTCGGTGAGGCGCCGAAGCTGGACCGCTTCGAGGAGCGCTACCGGGCCTGCGCGGCGGCGTGCCGGAAGAAGCCCAGGCGACGGCATCTCGTCGTCTGGGGGCTCGCGGCGTGGGGCGTCGCCACCGTGTGCCTCGCGCCGCTCCTGCATCGCGTGGCGGAGCTGCTCGCGCTCGGTGCGGACTCGCGGCTGCGCGGCTGGCTCACGCCACCGAACGCGTGGGGGACCGGGGCGGCGCTGGCGGGGCTCGGCGTGCTCGTCTACCTCGGGGGGCGCGTGCTCGACGCGACGCGGACGATCCGCGGCCTCGTCGGGCACTCGGGGAAGAAGGGCTCGCTCGAGCGGCTCTTGCAGGAGCTGTCGCGCGGCGCGGAGGGCTCGCTCCTCGGGTACTACGGCTCGC
Organism: Deltaproteobacteria bacterium; assembly: GCA_020848905.1. Classification (NCBI taxonomy): domain Bacteria; kingdom Pseudomonadati; phylum Myxococcota; class Myxococcia; species Deltaproteobacteria bacterium. Next base: position 106,711 of record JADLHG010000019.1, on the reverse strand, counting down.
GGCTCGAGCGGGCGTGCGACATCTGGGTGCATCGAACGCTCGTGGCCGTGCTCAAGCACGTAGAGGATCGTCTGGCGCGCCTCGAGGAGTGTCTGGCGGGGATCGACGTGCAGTTGCTCTCCTTGCGCGCGGCGCAGCAGGCGAGCGGCGTGGTCTTCGACCGGGAGGCGGGAGAAGACCCGGCCGGGGTCCTCGCCGATCGGTCGCTGCTTCGGGTGAGCTTGCTCCCCGGGGCGGAGCTCGCGCGGCTGGCGGCGACGCAGCGCAAGCCCACGGACCTGCCCGAGCTGGCGGGCGAGTACTGGCGCACGCGCCGCCCCCTCGAGGGCTGGGAGAGCCAGCTTCCCTTTTCCGACGAGCGGGGACTCGTGGCGAGCTGCGCCGGCTACTACCCGACGCTCCTCGAGGGACGCCTGCTCGACCAGCCGGAGCTCGTCGAACGCGCGCGCGCGCGGCTCGAGCGTTTCTTCACCGAGGTAGGGGCGCGGCTCGACTTCCAGGTGGACTTCGCGGGACGTGTCTTCCTCGACCCCGACGAGACGCGGCAGGGGCTGGCCACGCGGCTCGTGGTGGGGGCGAAGGAGCTCGCCACGCTCTTGCCCCGCTTCTCGGCGGAGGAGCGGGGGGGCTGGGAGACGGTCGCGACCGACGGCGTGCGGGAGCGGGTCGTGCTGCTCAAGCTGGTCACGGGGATCGCGGCCCCCGCGATTCGCTGGCACGCAGCCCCGGAGAGTGGCGCATGAGCGAGCTCCGGGCGTCGAAGCTCGTCACGGTCGCCGTCCTGGCTGGATTTCTCGCCGTGCTGGCCGCGCTGGCTTGGACCCTCCGGCGGCGCCAGCCGAAGGTTTCCGTCGGACCGATTTTCGCCCTCGCAGGCTTTCTCGAGGTGGGGCTCTACGCGCTCGGCTCGACGGTGGACCAGGTGGCTGCGCTCGTGGGCGAACGCGTCACCACGCCGGCCGAGTCCTTCGTCGAGCGGGCGCTCCTTGGCTGGCACGACGCGCTCGCGCCGCTGCTACCGCTCGGGGACCGGCCGCTCGTGGCCGCGCCGATGAAGGTGGGGGCGGCGCTCGGGCTCTACCTCGCGCTCGTGCAGGCGTGCTGGTTCTTCGGGCGCGCGGCGCGTCTCGACCCCGAACTCGAAGACGAGCACCCGGTCTGGCGCGGCATCTACGCGCTCGCGGGCTATCGCGACCTGCGGGTCATGGAGGAGCGCTACCGGGGCTGGATGGGGCCCCTGCTCCTCGTGGCCCCGCTCGGGCTCTTCGTGGTCTTCTTCGAGCTCTTTCCCGCGGCGGGCCAGCGCGTGTCGCTGCTGCCTTTTCTCTACGGGCTCGCGGTCGCGTGCGTGGCGGGGGCGGCCGTCAACCTGCTCTTCGGCGGAGTCGATGCGCCCGCGGCCGAGGCGGCGCCGAGGGTGCAGGACGAGGCGCGCGCACCGGGGTCGCCCGCGGCGTGGGTAGCCGCGCTGCGTGGCGCGGGCTTCGAGCTGCCTGCCCAGGGCACGCGGTGGGGGAGCGCCCGTGCGGCGGAGGCAGCCGCGGGGACCTCCTCGGCGATGGCCGGGCCGCTCCTCGGAGAGCTCGTGGCGGGGCTCTGTCGCGGACGCGACCTCTACGCGCATCAGCGGGAGGCGCTCGAGCGGCTCCGTGGCGACGGGCGGCGCGTGCTGCTGCAGGCGCCCCCGCGGGCCGGCAAGACCACGGTGGCCTGGCTCGCGGCGGCCGAGCGCGCGCTCGCGGAGGGGCGAAACACGCTCGTCGTGGCCCGAGACGCCGAGACGGCCACGGAGGGGGAGGCGCACCTTCGGGGGCTGCTCGCGGGGACCGCCTGGCGGCACAACCTCCGTTCGACGCTCGCGGGTCCCGAGCTCGTGCGGCTCCTCGCCGAGCAGCGTAGCCCGGTCCTGGCCTTCGCCGACCCGGACGCGCTCGACCGCCTGCTCTCGACGCCGAAGGACAGCGCCTACTTCCTCGAGCTCCTCGGGCTCGTCGTGGTGGAGGATCTCGAGCGGCACTCGGGCCTGCGCGGCGCGAACCTGAGCTACCTCACGCGGCGCCTCTGGGCCGTGCTCGCGCGGCTTCGGGGCGCTCCCCGACTCCTGGCCACCGTGGGCGAGCCGGTGTGCGAGGTGGCGCGTCACGCGGAGGAGCTCCTCGGCGCCGAGCTCGAGCTCGTGGTAGGGGCGAGCGGGCCAACGCGGCCTCTGGCGCTCCACGCGGGGCAGGCCCCGGGGCAGGCGGTGGTGGGCGGCGCGGCGCGGGCGCTCGCGGAGGCGGCCGCGCTCGGGCTGCCGGCGACGGTTCTCGGCTTCGCGGCGCTCTCGCGGGCGCAGCTCGCGCGCGAGGCGAGTGCGGCCGGGCGGTCGGGGGTCTCGCCGGTGCCGCTCGAGGACGCGGCGGTCGGCGTGGTCGAGCTGGCGGCGACGCACGCGGCGCGTCTCTCGGTGGCGCTCACGCACTTTGGCGCGTGGAGCGAGGGCTCGAGCGATCCCACGGCCGTGCTGCTGGTCCGCCCTGAGCCCGTGGCGGCGTGGATCGCGACGGACCTGCGGCGCCTCGAGCGCTTCGCGACCCTCGGGCGCACGCTGGTGGCCGAACGGCAGCACGTGCAGCTCGGGACCCATCATCTACATCAGGCGCTCCTTGCTGCCCCGGTGGACGAGGTCTGGGCGCGGCAGGTCTTCGGCGCGGAGGTGGTCGAGGCCGCGCGGCGCGACGGGCTCTTCGTCGCGCGAGAGACGCGGCGCCTGGAGCGTGAGCCGCTCGGGCTCGCCACGCGAGGCGAGCTCTGTCTGCGCGAGGCGGCGGGGAGCTCGCGTGCGAGCGCCGAGACCGTGGGCTCGTCGCCGGTGGAGGTCGTGGATCAGGCGACCGGGACCGTGCTCCGCCGGCTGGACGCTGCCCGGGCCCCTCTCGTGGCCTTCCCGGGGGCGGTCCTCCACTACCGCGGCCAGCGGTACGTCCTGCCGTGGACCCCGGGACGCTACGAGCCGGGCGAGCGCCTCGCGGCCGCGCTGCTCGACGAGGAGCTGATGGGCGTGCGGGTCCGCGAGTTGAAGGTCTCGCTCGAGCAGCCCGAGCTGCTCCGGCCGCTCAGCCTCGGCGGGGCGACGCTGGAAGGCGGGCTCGTCTCCGTGGCCGTCGAGGAGCGCATCACCGCCACGCGCCATCACGGGCCGACCGGCGCGCTCCGCACGCTCGTGACCTTCGCGCCGATCGAGGTGCGCTATCGCTCGCTCGCGCGGGTGCTCACCACGGGAGGCGAGGCGAGCGAGGCGGCGCTCCACGCGCTCGTGCACCTGTTGCGCAACGCGCTCGAGGCGCTCTTCGACTGCGGCGAGGAGGGGCTCCACCTCGCGCACACGACGGAGCTGGCAGGGCGCGGTCCGGCGCTGCTCTGCCTCGACACCTTCCCCGGCGGCGCCGGCTACGCGCGGGCGCTCGAGCTGGGTCGGCTGCGCGAGGCGCTCTCGCTCGTGCGCGAGCTCCTCGACGGCGCGTGCTGCGATGGCGCCGGCTGTCCGCGCTGCGTACGCACGCTGCACTGCCACCAGATGGAGCCCGAGCGCGCGACGCTGGATCGTGCCGGGGCGCGGGCGCTGGTAGATCGGCTGATCGGGGCGTAGGATAGAGGCCGAGGTGATGTAGACATGAATCCCTGGGCCGCGATCGTAGGTCGCACCGAGCACGGCAAGCACGAGGCGACGCTCGGCGTCATGGAGGGGCTGCGCGCGGGAGGCTTTCGGGTGGGTGGCGCGCTCCAGGTGCGGGCGTCCTCCGCTCCCCCGAAGGGGACCACCGACGAGGCCCCTCCAGAGGGGGTCTGGGCCTACGATCTGCTGGACCTCGCGACGGGAGCACGCATTCCGGTGGCGAAGTGGTCCCGGCAGCCCGAGATCTGCGACTACCGCTTCGAACGGGAGGCGCTCGAGCGTGGACGCTCCTGGGTGCTGGCCCCAGGCCTCGATGCCGTGCTGCTCGAGGTCGGCCACCTCGAGGCGCGCGGCGAAGGCCACTGGCCGGCGGTGCTCGCGGTGCTCTCGGGACCGCCGCGGCTCGTGCTTCTGCGCGTGCGGCCCGACGTGCTCTTCCAGGTCACCGAGCGACTTCCGGCGCCCGTGGCCGGCCTCGAGCTACCGGTGCTGCGCGCGGCCCTCGACGGGTTCGTGAGCGAGGTCGTGGGCGCCTGCGCCACGCTGCGCGGGAGCTGACCCTGATCCGCAGGCGGGCGCGCTACGAGCCCGGTACCGCCCCGAGGGAGATTAGCCCCCGGAGCTTCCAGCCCCTTTGCAGGAGCCACGTCCGAGGCGGCAGGACGGGGGATGGTCCCGTCGGCGGCACCGGAGTGAGGTCCTTCCAGCCGTTGAAGTAGCGAGCCGAGCTGCACGCGTCCAGGTCCCTCCGCGGGACCCACTTGCCGCGCGCACGTGCGTGCTTGCGTCGATTCTGAAGAACGTAGGAGAGGACTGCGCGCACCTCACTCGGTGTGCGCAGGATGTGCTGGTGGTAGCGGTCCCGAAAGACCCGCCCCTTGCGGCCCACGGTCCTATTCAGCGCGTGCGCGAGGCGAATGGCCAGCGCCCGCAGTCCCTTCATCAGTACGTCCCGGTCCTTGGCCTCCGTCACGAGGTGCAGGTGGTTCTTCTGGATCGAGTAGTGGGCGAGGTTCATGCCGAACCGCCCCGCGGACCTCACGAAGGCCTTCTCGATCGCCCGGAGCTGCTTCTTGCTCCGCAGGTTCGGCAGCCCCTCCACCACCTTCATCGTGACGTGCACCGGGAATCGGCTCGCCAGGAGCGGTCGCTCCCGATGCGGCAGCCCGCTCCCCGGCTGCTTCTTCCGCCCCGCGCCCTTCCGCTTCCCGCCCCAACCCGTCGCCTCCCGCATAGGCAATGGAAGCTGGGTCGCAGAACCCGCCAACGCACGTGTGCCAAAAGAACGGTGACCGCCCGAGGAGGATTTGCGTTTGCGCGCCAGCATGATTAAGGCTAATACTAGCAGAGTGCTGGTCTTTCGTCAAGCGGTCTCCTTGCACACACAAACACGAAGGAACGAGAAAGGGGGTGTCAGCGAGGTCTTTGCAGGAACCACACCCACGCAAACAACCCCCTCCCCGCCGCACCGACGCACCTCTCCCGCCCGCGTGCGCCCACCGCCGCCCGCGCTCTCGCGCCACCTCCCGTCGCCAGCCATCCTCCCCGGCGCACCGACGCACGTCACCGTCCGCATGCGCCCACCGCCGCCCGCACTCGTGCCCAGCACCGCTGCTCGCGGTATCGGTTTCCCGCGGAGATGTGAGGACGTTTCGCTACGGGTACAGCTAGGGGCGAAAGCTACGGCGTCTTCGCGGCTACGGTGCCTTCGCGGCCGTCGCCGGCGGGGCCTCGCGCTTGACGAGCGCGTAGGCGAAGGTCAGCAGCAGGTTGTTCTGGAGCTGGAACTTGTCCACCGTCTGGGGCAGGCGCACGGCCTTCAGCTCGTAGTCGAGCGAGGCCCAGCTCACGAGTTTGAAGGAGAGCTTGGCCCCGAGCTCGATGTTGGCCAGCTCGAAGGCGCTCTTGCCGGACTTCTCGTCGGTGCGGAGGAACGGGATCATGAACTCGGCGCCGGCGCGGTAGGTGACCTTGCCGCCGTAGAGCGCGCCCTTGATCAGGGCCAGAAACTCGGCGCCCGCCTGGCTGTAGTTGGTCAGGTCCTTGGCCTCGACGAGGTCCTTGGTGGTCGCGTCGTCGGTGATCGCGAGCTGGCCGTTGCCGAAGATCTCGCGGGCGCCGAAGCCGAGTCGGAGCTCGACCTCGGCCGCGGGCGTGTTCGTGGGTCGGGCGAGCACACCCACCGACTGCTTGAGCATCAGCGGCTTGAAGGGGTCGGAGAGGCGCAGGCGCTGCGAGGAGACCACGCGCGTCGAGCCGTCCGTCTGCGCGATGGAATAGATGGTGTCGGTCGGCCGCACGTCGATGCCCTTGAAGAGCGACGTGTCCAGGGTGGCGCGCGCGAAGGGGCCGAACCACGGGATGGGGCGAACCTTGTAGAGGTAGATCGTCTCGAAGGCCAGCGCGTCCTGGGTCTTGACGAAGGCGTCCACGGCCGGCGTGCGGGCGAAGGATTCTCCCAGCGTCAGGCTGTTCCGCCATTCGTGGCTCCCCCGACGGAAATCCAGGCCCGAGGTGACCGTGAGCCCGAGGCCGAAGGAGACGCCGTCGGGCTTGCCCACGGTGTTGCTCGCGCTCGACAGGCTGGTCGAGGCTCCGAGGGAAAGCTCGCCGTCCCAGCCTTCCTTCTTCGCCCCGGCGGCGGGCTTGGGGACCGCCACGTATTCGGGGTCGAGCGCCAGGGCCGGACGCAGCGGCGCGGCCAGAAAGAGGAGCGGCACGAGAGGAAGCGAGTGGCGTAGAGTAGTGGTGAACATGGGAGTCTCCCGGGCAGTTGGCGGGGCAGGTATAGCGCCGGTCGGCCGGCTTGTCAGCCTGAAGGTAGGGGATTCTCGACGAGGACGACGCGCGGAGCAGGAGCGATGGGTCAGATGGACACGGCTCGAGCCTCGGCGGCATCCGCCCTGGCGCTCTTTGGCCTGCTCGGCCTGGCGGGCCTGGCGGCCTGCGACGGGGATCCGGTCTCGCCGGGGCTCGCGGACGGTCCGGAGCCGGCCTACGAGGCGGAGCTCTTTCGCTCGGTGCTCTCGCACCTGACGAGCACGTCGGAGCGGCCGCAGCAGGGGGACTGGCCCTTCGATCAGGGAGACGCCGCGGCGTACGGCCCCGGGCTCCTCTTGCGCTACGGAGCGGCCGGGAAGAACGCTGCGCAGCTCGCGCTGGCCGAGGAGAGTCTCGCCCACGACGAGCGCACGCTGAAGCGGGCCCTCGCGGACATCGGTTCGCTCCTCGACCAGCTCTCCGAGGTGATGATGGCCGCGATGGGGCTCATCGAGGCGCAGCAGCGGCAGCACGACGCGGCCCGCGCCGAGAAGCTCGACAAGATCCTGGCGGTCCTGCGGGTGCTGGCCAAGACGTACGACTACTGGCCCGAGCCCGAGGGATTGAACAGCCTGCACATGCAGCTCTACGGGCCGACGACGGTCTGCGGGGGGCTGGCGCTCTTGGACCTCGAGCTGGCGCTGGCCGAGAGCGGCGCCGAACGCGAGCGACGCACGAAGAACGGGCTGGAGATCCTCGAGAGCTGCCGGAAGAAGGGCTACGACGCCGCGCGCGGCTACTATCGCTTCTCGTCCACGCGCGCGGGGCTCTTCCTCTATCCGAACGTGATGCAGATGCTCGGGCTCTTGCGGGCGCATCAGCTCACCGGGCGACGCGACCTCCTCGAGCAGGCGCGGGATCTGCACCGCGCGATCCAGCCCCTGAAGGTGAAGGGCGAGGGGCGCTACCGGTCCCCCTACAGCGCCGAGTGGATGGGGGCCAAGACGGACGACTACACCACGCTCTCGGCGCAGAACTACACCCTCCTCGCGCTGGCGATCTTTCATCAGGTGACAGGCGAGCCCGGTTTCAGGCAGGAGGTGCTCGACATCCTCGCCTTCCTCCGCACCCACCTCCTCGACGGTGGCCGCGTCCTGCACCACTGGATGGACGGGCGCAGGGCCCTCCCGACCGATCGCGAGTACTACTGCAGCGGCTGCAACCTCCAGCTCCTCTATCTCATCTGGCGCCTCGGGGAGTTCTTCCACCCGGCCGCCTGAGCCCTCCCCCGTCGGTGCCGCGCCACCTCCCTTGACATCCTCCCGTCGGGGAGGAAGATCGGGCCTCTGGTAGATGGTGGTGGGGAAGGTCTCTTGCGCCGGGGGGCGTGGGAGCCCAGCCGGTGCGGATGGTGACGGACGGCGGGTTCTTTCTGACCTCGGGGGCAGTCTCCTTTCCAGAACGAAGCGCACGGGCTCCGTGGGCGGCAGCAGAGCCGCGCCGGGGCTTGAACATCGGGGACGCGCGGGGCTGGCTGCGCGAAAAGGGGATCGCATGGAAACCGAGACGCTGGGTGGTGGCAGCACCGACGTGCTGGACCTGAAGCAGCTTCTGGCGGTGCTCACGGCGGTGAAGAAGGGGGACTTCACCGCGCGCATGCCGGTCGAGCACACGGGGCTCGCCGGCAAGATCTCGGACACCCTGAACGAGATCATCGAGCGCAACCAGCTGGTGACCAGCGAGATCGAGCGCGTGGCGGTGGCCGTGGGGAAAGAGGGGCAGACCAGCCAGCGCCTCTCCCTCGGGGTGGTGAGCGGCACCTGGAACAACGCGGTGGACTCCCTGAACGGGCTGATCACCGATCTCGTGCAGCCCACGCAAGAGACCGCCCGCGTGATCGGGGCGGTGGCGCGCGGCGACCTCTCGCAGACCATGGCCACCGAGCTCGAGGGGCGGCCGCTCAAGGGGGAGTTCCTGCGCACCGCGCGGGTGGTGAACGGCATGGTGGACCAGCTCGCCTCTTTCGCCCCGGAGGTGACGCGCGTGGCGCGCGAGGTGGGGACCGAGGGAAGGCTCGGCGGCCAAGCCGCCGTGGAGGGGGTCGCCGGCACCTGGAAGGACCTGACCGACTCGGTGAACCGCATGGCGGCGAACCTCACCGATCAGGTGCGGAACATCGCCTACGTGACGGTGGCCGTGGCCAACGGGGACCTCTCGAAGAAGATCACGGTCGACGTGCGCGGCGAGTTCCTGCAGCTCAAGGACACGATCAACACCATGGTGGACCAGCTCCGCACCTTCTCTCTCGAGGTGAGCCGCGTCGCGCGTGAGGTCGGTACCGAGGGAAGGCTCGGCGGTCAGGCCGTCGTGCTCGGCGTGGCGGGGACCTGGAAGGACCTGACCGACAGCGTGAACTCGATGGCCTCGAACCTGACGAGCCAGGTGCGGAACATCGCCGAGGTGAGCATCGCCGTGGCGCGGGGCGACCTCACGCGCAAGATCACGGTGGACGTGAAGGGCGAGCTCCTCGAGCTGAAGGAGACGATCAACACCATGGTGGATCAGCTCCGCGCCTTCTCCTCGGAGGTGACGCGCGTCGCGCGCGAGGTGGGGACGGAGGGGAGGCTCGCCGGACAGGCCGACGTGCCGGGGGTCGGGGGCACCTGGAAAGACCTGACGGACAGCGTGAACCTGATGGCCTCGAACCTCACGGCCCAGGTGCGGAACATCGCCGAGGTGACGACGGCGGTGGCCAACGGCGACCTCTCGCGCAAGATGACCGTGGACGTGAAGGGCGAGCTCCTCGAGCTGAAGAACACCATGAACACGATGGTGGACCAGCTCAACGGTTTCGCCGGGGAGGTGACGCGCGTGGCGCGTGAAGTCGGTACCGAAGGGAAGCTGGGCGGCCAGGCCCAGGTGAAGGGCATCGGGGGAGTCTGGAAGAACCTGACCGACAGCGTGAACTCGATGGCCTGGAACCTCACGGCGCAGGTGCGAAACATCGCCGAGGTGACGACGGCCGTGGCGAACGGCGACTTGACCAAGAAGATGACCGTGGACGTGGAGGGGGAGATCCTCGCGCTGAAGAAGACCATCAACACGATGGTGGACCAGCTCAGCTCGTTTGCCTCGGAGGTGACGCGCGTCGCGCGGGAAGTCGGTACCGAGGGGCAGCTCGGTGGGCAGGCGGTGGTCAAGGGAGTAGGGGGGGTCTGGAAGGACCTCACGGACAGTGTAAACGGCATGGCCGGGAACCTGACGGGGCAGGTGCGAAACATCGCCGACGTCACGACGGCCATCGCCGGGGGGGACCTCTCGAAGAAGATCACCGCCGAGGCCAAGGGGGAGCTGCTCCAGCTCAAGGACACGATCAACACGATGGTGGATCAGCTCTCCTCCTTCGCGTCGGAGGTGACGCGCGTCGCGCGGGAGGTCGGTACGGAGGGGAAGCTCGCCGGGCAAGCGGTGGTCAAGGGGGTGGGTGGAGTCTGGAGCGACCTGACCGACAGCGTGAACCTGATGGCCTCGAACCTGACCAATCAGGTGCGGAACATCGCCGAGGTGACCACGGCCGTCGCGAACGGGGACCTGGGGCGCAAGATCACGGTCGATGCCCAGGGGGAGATCCTCGAGCTGAAGAAGACCATCAATACGATGGTGGATCAGCTCAGCTCCTTCGCCGCGGAGGTGACGCGGGTTGCGCGGGAGGTGGGCACCGAGGGCCAGCTCGGTGGGCAGGCCGACGTGAAGGGGGTGGGCGGCGTCTGGAAGGACCTGACCGACAGCGTGAACGGGATGGCCTCGAACCTGACAGGCCAGGTGCGAAACATCGCCGAGGTGACGACGGCCGTCGCGAACGGAGACCTCTCCCGCAAGATCACGGTCGACGCCCAGGGCGAGATCATGGAGCTCAAGGACACGATCAATACGATGGTGGAGCAGCTCCGCGGCTTCGCGGCGGAGGTGACGCGCATGGCGCGCGAGGTGGGCACCGAGGGGAAGCTCGGCGGCCAGGCCGTGGTGCGGGGGATCGCCGGTACCTGGAAGGACCTGACCGACAGCGTGAACTCGATGGCCTCGAACCTCACCGGCCAGGTGCGGAACATCGCCGAGGTGACGACGGCGGTGGCGAACGGGGACCTCTCGAAGAAGATCGCCGTGGACGTGCGCGGCGAGATGCTGGAGCTGAAGAACACGATCAACACGATGGTGGATCAGCTCTCCTCCTTCGCGGCGGAGGTGACGCGCGTCGCGCGCGAGGTGGGGACGGAGGGAAAGCTCGGCGGGCAGGCGGTGGTGCGCGGGGCGGCTGGGACCTGGAAGGACCTGACCGACTCGGTGAACTCGATGGCCTCGAACCTGACGGGGCAGGTGCGAAACATCGCCGAGGTGACGACGGCGGTGGCCAAGGGGGACCTGAACCGGAAGATCACGGTGGACGTGCGCGGCGAGATGCTGGAGCTGAAGAACACGGTCAACACCATGGTGGACCAGCTCAGCTCCTTCGCGGCGGAGGTGACGCGGGTCGCGCGTGAAGTCGGAACCGAGGGGAAGCTCGGCGGCCAGGGTGTCGTGCGCGGCGTGGCGGGGACCTGGAAGGATCTGACCGACAGCGTGAACGGGATGGCCTCGAACCTGACGAGTCAGGTGCGGAACATCGCCGAGGTGACGACGGCGGTGGCCAACGGGGACCTGGGCAAGAAGATCACCGTCGACGCGAAGGGGGAGATCCTCGAGCTGAAGAACACGATCAACACCATGGTGGACCAGCTCAGCTCCTTCGCCTCGGAGGTCACGCGCGTCGCGCGCGAGGTGGGCACCGAGGGGAAGCTCGGGGGGCAGGCCTCGGTGCGGGACGTGGCGGGGACCTGGCGCGACCTGACCGACAGCGTGAACGGGATGGCCTCGAACCTGACGGGGCAGGTGCGAAACATCGCCGACGTGACGACCGCGGTGGCGAACGGAGATCTGAGCAAGAAGATCACTGTGGCGGTGAAGGGCGAGCTCCTGCAGCTCAAGAACACGATCAACACCATGGTGGATCAGCTCAGCTCCTTCGCCTCGGAGGTGACGCGCGTCTCGCGCGAGGTGGGGACCGAGGGGAAGCTCGGCGGGCAGGCGCTCGTGCGCGGAGTGGCGGGGACCTGGAAGGACCTGACGGACAGCGTGAACGGGATGGCCTCGAACCTGACGGGGCAGGTGCGCAACATCGCCGAGGTGACGACGGCCGTGGCCACGGGGGACCTGGGCAAGAAGATCACCGTCGACGCGAAGGGCGAGATCCTCGAGCTGAAGAACACGATCAATACGATGGTGGACCAGCTCAACGGCTTCGCGTCGGAGGTGACGCGCGTGGCGCGTGAAGTCGGAACCGAGGGGAAGCTGGGCGGCCAGGCCTTCGTGAAGGGCGTGGGCGGGACCTGGAAGGACCTGACGGACAACGTGAACGGGATGGCCGCCAACCTGACCGAGCAGGTGCGGAACATCGCCGAGGTGACGACGGCCATCGCCGGAGGGGACCTCTCGAAGAAGATCACCGCCGAGGCCAAAGGGGAGCTCTTGCAGCTCAAGAACACGGTCAACACGATGGTGGACCAGCTCAACGGCTTCGCCTCGGAGGTGACGCGCGTGGCCCGCGAGGTGGGCACGGAGGGGAAGCTGGGCGGGCAGGCCTCGGTGCGGGGCGTGGGCGGGACCTGGAAGGATCTGACCGACAACGTGAACTTCATGGCCTCGAATCTGACCACGCAGGTGCGCGGGATCGCCAAGGTGGTGACGGCGGTGGCCAACGGGGACCTCAAGCGCAAGCTGGTGCTCGAGGCGAAGGGGGAGATCGCGGAGCTGGCCGACACGATCAACGCCATGATCGATACGCTCGCGCTCTTCGCGGATCAGGTGACCGGCGTGGCGCGCGAGGTGGGGATCGAGGGCAAGCTCGGCGCGCAGGCGCACGTCCCCGGCGCCGCGGGGATCTGGCGCGACCTGACGGACAACGTGAACCAGCTGGCCGGGAATCTGACCACGCAGGTGCGGGCCATCGCCGAGGTCTCCACGGCGGTGACGCAGGGGGACCTGACGCGCTCGATCATGGTGCACGCCTCGGGGGAGGTGGCGGCGCTCAAGGACAACATCAACCAGATGATCCGCAACCTGCAGGTGACCACGCATCGCAACACCGAGCAGGACTGGCTGAAGACCAACCTGGCGCGGCTGACCCGCATGATGCAGGGGCAGCGGGACATGCTCACGGTGGCCAAGAGCCTGCTCTCCGAGGTGGCGACCCTGGTCACCGCGCAGCAGGGGGCCTTCTACCTGCAGGAGACGGACACCGCGACCGCGCCGCACATGGGGGACGGGGTCACCTACCGGCTGCTCGCCGGGTACGCCTACCGGGACCGCAAGGGGCTCTCGAACCGCTTCAAGCTGGGGGAGGGGCTGGTGGGGCAGTGCGCCCTCGAGAAGGAGCGCATCCTCGTCAGCGACGTGCCGAGCGACTACGTCCAGGTCAGCTCGGGGCTGGGCGAGGCCACGCCGCGCAGCGTGGTGGTGCTGCCGGTGGTCTTCGAGGGGCAGGTCAAGGCAGTGGTGGAGCTCGGGTCGTTCAACCGCTTCAGTGACGCGCACCTGACCTTCCTCGAGCAGCTCGCCGAGAGCGTGGGGATCGTGCTCAACACGATCGAGGCCACGATGCGCACCGAGGAGCTCCTGAAATCGTCGCAGGCCTTGACCGAGGAGCTGCAGAGCGGGCAGGAGGAGCTGACCGAGACCAACAAGCGGCTCGAGGCCCAGGCGCACACGCTGCAGCAGTCGGAGGAGCTCTTGCGCAAGCAGCAGGCCGAGCTCCAGGCCGCGAACGAGGAGCTGGAGGAGCGCGCGGTGCTCCTCGGCGAGCAGAAGAGCGAGGTGGAAAAGAAGAACCAGGAGGTGGAGCGGGCCCGCACGCTGCTCGAGGAGAAGGCCGAGCAGCTCGCGCTCACCTCCAAGTACAAGTCCGAGTTCTTGGCCAACATGTCCCATGAGCTCCGCACGCCGCTCAACAGCCTGCTCATCCTGTCGAAGCTCCTCGGCGAGAACGTCGAGGGGACGCTCACGCCCAAGCAGGTCGAGTACGCGAAGACGGTGCACGGCGCGGGGACCGACCTGCTCGAGCTGATCAACGACATCCTCGATCTCTCGAAGATCGAGTCGGGCACGATGGAGGTGGACCTCGGGGACGTGCGCTTCAAGGACGTGGCGGAGTTCGTCGAGCGCACCTTCCGTCAGACGGCGGTGAGCAAGGGGCTCGACTACGCCATCGAAGTCGACCCGCTCTTGCCGGAGTCGATGCGCACGGACGGGCGGCGGGTGCAGCAGGTGCTGAAGAACCTGCTCTCGAACGCCTTCAAGTTCACCGAGCGCGGAGGCGTCACGCTAAAGATGGCGCGCGCGGCGGGCGGCTGGAGCGAGGACCACGCGATCCTCTCTCGCGCGGACGGAGTAGTGGCGTTCTCGGTGACGGACACGGGGATCGGCATTCCCAAGGAGAAGCACCGGATCATCTTCGAGGCCTTCCAGCAGGCGGACGGGTCCACGAGCCGAAAGTACGGGGGGACCGGGCTCGGGCTCTCGATCAGCCGGGAGATCGCGGGGCTCCTCGGCGGGCAGATCCGCCTCGAGAGCGCGCCGGGCGAGGGGAGCACCTTCACGCTCTATCTGCCGCTGAGCTACGTCGCGCCGCCGCGTCCGCGGAGGCAGGGTCGGAGCGAGGGGGAGGGGCGGACGCCGCCGTCGCGGGGCGAGAGCCCGCGAATGCAGCCGGAGGCGAGGCCTTCGGCGCCGGTTCTGGCTCCCGTGACGGTCAACGGCGAGGTGGGGCTGGTGCCGGCCGCGGCGCTGGCGGAGGCCGACGAGGAGCGCGTGCCCGACGATCGGGCGGAGGTCAAGCCCGAGGACCGGGTGCTCCTGATCGTGGAGGACGACGCTTCCTTCGCGCGGATCCTGCTCGACATGGCGCGAGACCGGGGCTTCAAGGGGCTCGTGGCGGGAAGGGTGGAGCACGCGCTGACGCTCCTCGCGCAGTACAAGGTGGACGCGGTGACCCTGGACCTGAAGCTGCCGGACCGGGACGGCTGGATCGTGCTCGACCGGCTCAAGCATGACGCGCGGACCCGCCACGTCCCGGTGCACATCATCTCGGTCTCGGACGAGGTCCAGCGGGGCCTGGCCTTCGGCGCGATGGCCTACCTGCAGAAGCCGGCCAGCCGGGAGGCGCTGGAGGCGGCGCTGGAGAAGATCGCGCGCTTCGTGGACCGGCCGGTGCGGCGGCTCCTCGTGGCGGAGGACGACGAGCGGCAGCGCGCGGCGATCCTGGAGCTGATCGGCAACCACGACGTGCGGGCCACGGCGGTCGGAACGGGCGAGGAGGCGCTGGCGGCGCTGGCGAGCGAGCCCTTCGACTGCATGGTGCTGGACCTGGGTCTGCCCGACATCAAGGGGATCGATCTGCTGCACAGGATCAAGGACGAGCTGAAGCTGACCGAGCTGCCGATCATTATCTATACGGCGCGCGACCTCTCGAAGGGGGAGGAGACGGAGATCCGGCGCATGGCCGAGGCGATCGTGGTCAAGGACGTGCGTTCGCCGGAGCGGCTGCTCGACGAGACGAGCCTCTTTCTGCACCGCGTGCAGGCGAACTTGCCCGAGCCGAAGCGCAAGGTGCTGGAGAAGCTCCAGCAGACGGATACCGCGCTGGCGGGGCGGTCGGTCATGGTGGTGGACGACGACGTGCGGAACATCTTCGCGCTGACCACGGTGCTCGAGCGCCACGGGATGAAGGTGAGCTACGCCGAGACGGGCAAGGACGCCATCGCGCAGCTCAAGAAGGGGCCGGGGGTCGAGGCCGTGCTGATGGACATCATGATGCCCGAGCTGGACGGCTACGAGACCACGCGGCAGATCCGCAAGATGGCCAAGTACAAGAAGCTGCCGATCATCGCGCTCACGGCGAAGGCCATGAAGGGGGACCGGGAGAAGTGCATCGAGGCGGGGGCCTCGGACTACGTGGCCAAGCCGGTGGACGCGGACCAGCTCATCTCGCTGCTCCGGGTCTGGCTCTACCGGTAGGTCGGGAGAGAGGGGCCGATGATCCGGCAGAGCGACGAGCGGGCGGCGGTGGAGGCCCTGGAGGTGCGGCTGCTCCTCGAGGCGGTGCACGAGCGCTACGGGCTCGACTTTCGCGAGTACGCCGGGGCCTCGGTGCGGCGGCGGATCCGGGCGCGCCTGGCCCCGGAGGGCGTCTCGAGCATTTCGGAGCTGCAGGCCAAGGTGCTCCACGACCCGCAGGTCATGGAGCGGCTCCTCCTCGGGCTGACGGTGCACGTGACGTCGATGTTTCGCCACCCGAGCCTCTACCTCGCGCTGCGGCGAGAGGTGGTGCCGCTGCTGCGGACCTATCCCTTCGTGCGGATCTGGCTGGCCGGCTGCTCGACGGGAGAAGAGGTCTACTCGATCGCCATCCTGCTCGAGGAGGAGGGGCTCTACGAGCGCTGCCGCATCTACGCCACCGACCTGAGCGAGACGGTGCTCGCGCGCGCGAAGCACGGGGTCTTTCCGCTCTCGGAGATGAAGACCTATACCGAAAACTACCAGGCGGCGGGGGGGACGCGGGCCTTCTCCGACTACTACCGGACGGATCACGAGCGAGCGCTCCTGCGGCCGGAGCTCGGGCGACAGGTGGTCTTCGCGCAGCACAACCTGGTCACCGACGGAGCGTTCAACCAGTTTCAGCTCGTGCTCTGCCGGAACGTGATGATCTACTTCAACCCGTCGCTGCAGGAGCGCGTGCACCGGCTGATCTACGAGAGCCTCGAGCGGTTCGGCTACCTCGTGCTGGGAGAGAAGGAGTCGATCCGCTTCAGTCCCCGAGAGGCGTGCTACGAGGCGGTGCGGCCGGAGGAGAAGCTCTACCGGAAGGTGGGCTGATGCGTTCGGCGCTGGTGGTGGTGGGGGCGTCGCTCGGGGGCGTCTCCGCGCTGCGGAAGGTGCTCGGGGCGCTCCCGGCCGGGTTCGGCGTGCCGGTGGTGGTGGTACAGCATCGGCTGGCGGAGGGGGGGGACGAGCTTCGTCGCGCGCTGCAGGAGGCCTGCACGCTGCCGGTCTGCGAGGCCGAGGACAAGCAGGAGCTTCGCCCGGGGGCGGTGTACCTCGCGCCGGCGGACTACCACCTGCTCGTGGAGCTCGGGCACCTGTCCCTCTCGACGGAGGAGCCGGTGCACTATTCGCGCCCGGCGGTGGACCCGCTCTTCGAGAGCGCGGCCGAGGCCTACGGCAAGGGGGTGGTGGGGGTAGTGCTGACGGGTTCGAACTCCGACGGGGCGGCGGGAGCGGCGCGCATCGCGGCGGCGGGGGGCAAGGTGGTGGTGCAGGACGCGGCGGAGGCGGAGCGGCCGGAGATGCCGTGGGCGGCGGGGATGGCGGTCGGGGAGCCGATCGTGCTGCGGCTGGGCGAGATCGCGGGCTATCTGCGCCGTCTGGCGGCGGAGGAGGAACGATGAGGGGGCGCGGGGCGGAGGAGGAGGGGCCGGAGGCCATGGCGGTCCTGATCGTGGACGACCAGCCCGCGGGGCTGCTTGCGCTCGAGGCCGTGCTGGCGCCGCTCGGCTGTCGCGTGACCCGGGCGGGCTCGGGGCGCGAGGCGCTGCGGTGCGTGCTGGACCTGGACTACGCGCTGATCCTGCTCGACGTGCAGATGCCGGAAATGGACGGCTACGAGACGGCGGCGCTGATCCGGCAGCGGGAGCGGTCGCGGCACACGCCGATCCTGTTCGTGACGGCCACGGCGCCGAACCGCGCGGCCCTGACCCTCGGCTACGCCGCGGGGGCCGTGGACTTCATCTACAAGCCGGTGGAGGGCGACATCCTGCGGTCGAAGGTGTCGGTCTTCCTCGAGCTGGCGCAGAGCACGGCGCAGCTAAGGCGACAGGGCCGCGCGCTCGAGGAGCGCGAGCGCCAGGCGCGGGAGCTGGCGGAGGTGCGCGCCACGCTGCTCGCGGAGGTGAGCCGCAAGAACGTGGAGCTGGACGAAGCGCGGCGGCGCGCCGAGCAGATGAGCGACTTCAAGACGCGCTTTCTGGCGGGGATGTCGCACGAGCTCCGCACGCCGCTGAACTCGATCATCGGCTTCTCGGAGCTGCTCGAGCAGGAGCTCTTCGGCCCCTTGAACCCCCGGCAGACCGAGTACGTGAAGAACGTGCTGCACAGCGGGCGGCACCTCCTCTCGCTGGTGAACGACATCCTGGACCTGACCAAGGTGGAGGTGGGCCGGATGGAGCTGCACCAGGAGTGGGTCAGCCTGGGCGCGATCGTGGAGGAGGTGCGGGCGGTCTGCCAGCCGTTGGCGATCAAGCAGGGGGTGACGCTCGACGCGGAGGTGGCCGAGGAGCTGCCCGAGGCGTACCTCGACCCGGTGCGGATCAAGCAGGTGCTCTACAACCTGGTCTCGAACGCGATCAAGTTCACGCCGAAGGGCGGCCGCGCTGTGCTGCGCGTGGGCGTGGACGACGGTCGGATGATGGTCCAGGTGACGGACACGGGGATCGGCATCGCCGAGGAGGATCTGCCGCGGCTCTTCAAGGAGTTCGAGCAGATCGAGCCGCGGGAAGGGGTCAAGCCCGAGGGGACGGGGCTCGGGCTCGCGCTCAGCAAGCGCTTCGTGGAGCTTCACGGGGGCTGGATGGGCGTGGAGAGCGCCGTGGGAACGGGCTCCACCTTTTCGGTCACGCTGCCGCTGATGAGCCGTGAGCTCGCGGCGAGCGAGCCGCCGGGGACAGGGGCCGCGGGGCGGGAGCGGCTGGTGCTGGTGGTGGAGGACGACGAGGTGGCGGCGGAGCTGACCGCGGAGCACCTGCGGCAGGAAGGCCTCGAGGTGGTGATCGCGGGGAGCGGCGAGGAGGCGCTGCGGCAGGTGGAGGCCCTTCGGCCGGCGGCGATCACGCTGGACGTGGTGCTCCCGGGGATCGACGGCTGGACCGTGCTCGCGCTGCTCAAGCGCTCGCCCTGGGCGGCGACGATCCCGGTCGTGGCCATCTCCCAGCTCGACGAGCCCCGGCGCGGCTTCGCACAGGGGGCGGTGGAGTATCTGGTCAAGCCCCTCGACCCGGCGGCGCTCGTGCGCGCGCTGGCGAAGGCCGGGCTACCCGTGAAGGGAACGAGCGAGGAGCCGGCTCTCGTCCTACGACCCCGGCACCGCACTCGTTGATATAAGTCCCCGCAGCCTCCAGCCCGTCTTCAAGAGCCAGGTTCGCGGTTCGAGCACCGGCGGGTCTCCGTCGGGGGGAACCGGCGTGAGGTCCTTCCAGCCGTCGAAGTAACGGGCCGAGCTGCACGCGTCGAGGTCGCGCCGCGGCACCCACTTGCCTCGCGCCCGTGCGTGCTTGCGTTGATTTTGAAGCACGTACGAGAGGGCCGCCTTCACCTCGCTCGGCGTCTTCAGGATGTGCTGATGGTAGCGGTCCCGAAAGACGCGCCCCTTGCGGCCCACCGTGCGGTTCAGCGCGTGCGCGAGGCGGATCGCCAGCGCCCGCAGCCCCTTCATCAGCACGCCACGGTCCTTGGCCTCCGTCACGAGGTGCAGGTGGTTCTTCTGGATCGAGTAGTGCGCGAGGTTCATCCCGAACCGCCCCGCGGACCCCACGAAGGCCCTCTCGATCGCCCGCAGCTGCTTCTTGCTGCGCAGGTTCGGTAGCCCCTCCACCACCTTCATCGTCACGTGCACCGGAAACCGGCTCGCGAGGAGCGGCCGCGTCCGATGGGGGAGGCCGCTGCCCGGCTGTTTCTTCCGCCCTGCGCCCGTGCGCTTGCCGCCCCACCCCGTCGCCTCCCGCAGTGGTAACGGGAGCTGCTTCGCAGAACCCGCCGCTGCACGTGCGCCCGAAGACCGGTCATCGCCCGAGGAGGATTTGCGTTTGCGTGCCAACATGAATAAGGCTAATACTAGCAAAGCGCGGGTCTGACGTCAAGCGATGTCCTTGCACAACACAAAACCCAAGCACAACGACACAAACACCACCTCCCCGCCGCATCGATCCACCACCGCCCTCCGCGTGCGCCCACCACCGCCCGCACGCCCCCCCACCCCACCGCATCCCGTCGGTTGCCGCGTCCCGTCGGTTGCCGCATCCCGTCGGTTGCCGCTATGATCCCCTTCCATGCGCGTGGTCCTGCTCCTTGGCGTCTTCGTTTCCGGCTGCGGCCACGTGCGCACCCCGGCTGATCGTGTGGCGGTGCTCCCCTTCGACGGGGTGGGGGTCGGGGAGGAGCGGCTGCGAGCGGTCCGGCAGGTGGTGACCGAGCAGCTCGTGCGAACGGTGCCGTTCCGCGTGGTGCCGGCGCGGCGCGTGGACCAGGCCTTCGCCCGCGCTCCATCCTGCCGGGACGCGAGCTCCGAGGCGCGGCTCGTCTGCGCGGCGGAGGTGGGCGAGCGGGTGCGCGCGGGGCAGGTGGTGGCCGGCGCGCTCGGAGGCCTCGGCAAGACGCAGCTTGTGCAGCTCAAGCGGGTCCAGGTGGCGAGCCGGGCGGTGGTGCGCTCGCTGGAGGAGACGATCTTCGAGGGGGCGGTGGGGGTCACCCCGGCGGCGGAGCGCCTGGCCGAGCGGCTCTTCGACGAGCGGCGGGTCCGTCCGTGGTACGCGCAGTGGTGGCTCTGGACGATCGCCGGCGTGGCGACGGCGGCGGCGGTCGTGGTGCCGCTGAGCGTCCGCAGTCGCGACCGCTACGACACGGTCCCGCTTCCCTGAGCCGCGGGACCGCCTCCTTCATGCTGCGTAGCCTGGGTCCCTTCGAGCTTCACCGCCGGATCGGTGTGGGCGGCACGGCGGAGGTCTACGAGGCCACCTGGCGCGCGGAAGGGGGAGCCACGAAGCAGGTCGCGGTGAAGCTCCTGCTCCCCGACCTGCAGAAGGATCGCCAGCTCGTCGAGATGTTCATCGACGAGGCCCGCATCGCGGCGCGCCTCTCGCACCCGAACGTCGTGGCGGTCTACGAGTTCGGGCAGGTGGACGGCACGCTCTACATCGCGATGGAGCACGTGCAGGGCTGGGACCTGCGCGAGCTGCTCCAGCGGGCGGGGGAAAGGAAGGTCCTCTGGCCCATCCCCGCCGCGCTCTACGTGGTGCAGGAGCTCCTGCGGGGGCTCGATTACGTGCACAAGCAGCCGGGGCCCATCGTGCACCGCGACGTCACGCCGCACAACGTGTTCATCACGCGGACCGGCGAGGTGAAGCTCGGGGACTTCGGCATCGCCAAGGCGGCCGAGCGGCTCGCGCGCACGGCGCAGGGGCAGATCAAGGGGAAGCTGGCCTACCTCGCCCCCGAGCAGGTGACGGGGGATCCGGTCACTCCGCGCACGGACGTGTACGCCGCCGGGCTCATCCTCTTCGAGCTGCTCGCCGGACGACGCCTCCTCGAGGGAGAGCGCGAGGTGCAGCTCATCAACGCCGCGATGCATCCCCCGCTGGTCGAGCTCGCGCGATTGCGGCCGGAGGCCACGCCGCTCGAAGGGATCGTGCGCCGGGCGCTCCAGCCGCACCCGACCTTGCGCTACCCGGACGCGGGGACCTTTGCGAACGAGCTCCTCGCGCAGCTCGGGGCCACGCCCTTCGGGGCGGCCGAGCTCTCGGCGTGGGCCGCGACGCTGGAAGGGGGGGCGGGGGCGCTCGAGCGGACCATCACCGATCAGAAGACCTGGATCCGCGAACCGGTGGAGCGCGCGCGGGCGCAGGGCACGCGGCCCCTCGGGTCGGCCTCAGGGGCCGCGAGGCCGGCGAAGGAGGTGCACGCGACGGAGGCGCAGGTGGCGGAGGCGAGAGTGGCCGCCGAGGTCCCGGATTCGACGGACCCGTCGCTGCCGGCGATCTCCTTCTCCGGGGCCCGTCCCAGGCGCTGGGCGGTGCTGGGCATCTTCGCCGCGCTGGTGCTGCTCGCGGGGGGCGTAGGCGTCTGGTTCTGGCGGGGGGCGGCGTCGAGCGGCGAGAGCCCTAGCCGGGACGCCTCGGTGCCGGACGCACGGTCGTCGCGAGCGGACGCACGATCGTCGCGAGCCGATGCACCGTCATCGCCAGTGGACGCGCGGTCGCAGCGAGCGGACGCGGAGCCGCCGGTCGTGCCCGAACGCCTCCCCACGGTCGTGCAGCCGCGCAGCGCCTCGCGCCGACGTCGGGCTTCGAAGCAGCGGGGGGGCGAGCCCGCGCCGGTGCGCGTCACGCCCGTGCCTTCCCCCGTCGAGCGCGACCCGGCTCGCGAGCCCAAGCCCGGTCCCCCCGCGGCCGATCCCGTAGCCCTCGCTGCTGAGCGACAGCAGCTCGAGGCGCTCCAGGCCGGCGCTCGGGCGCGTGGACTCTTTCCCGGCGACGACGCGCGCTTCGACCGTCGTCTGGCCGAGGCGCGGCGGGCGCTCTCCGCGCGGGAGCTCGGGCGCGCGCAGGGGGCGCGGGCGGAGGCGCAGGCGGTGCTCGCGGCCTTCCGGCTGGACCGGGCCTTCGCGGAGCGCAAGCTGGCCCGGCTCGAGGGCGCGATCGCGCGGGCACGGCTCACGACCGAGCGGCGGCAAGAGCTGGAGCGGCAGTCGCAGCGCATCTTGCGCCTGATCCTCGAGGGGCAGCTTGCCGAGGCCAGCGCCTTGATCTCGCGCGCGCTATCTCGTCTATAGTAGACGCGCATGGAAGACACGGCCGCCACGAGGCTCGTCCAGCGGCCCAACGGTACTCAGCTCCTCCTGCTCCGGCAGGCGCGGCTGCGGGTGACCGAGGGGCCGGATCGAGGACGCGAGCTGCTCATGGATCGACCCCGCGTGGTGGTGGGGTCGGGCGAAGGTTGCGACCTCGTGCTGGCCGACGCGGCGGTCTCGCGCGAGCACCTCGAGGTGCGCGCCACCGAACGCGGCTACCTCCTCAAGGATCTGGAGAGCACGAACGGCACGCTCGTCGGGGGCGTCTGGCTTCGGGAGGCGCTCGCCGTGGGCCCCGCCTCGCTGCGCCTCGGCGAGACGGTGCTGCAGCTCGTTCCCACTGCAGAGACAGTGGAGATCCCGCTCAGCTCGCGCGGCCAGCTCGGCGACCTCCTCGGGCAGAGCCTGGCCATGCGCCAGGTGTTCGCTGTACTCGAGCGCGTCGCGCCGACGGGGAGCACGGTGCTGCTCGAGGGAGAGTCGGGGACCGGCAAGGAGGTCGCGGCGCGGGCGATCCACGCGCTCTCGCCGCGCGCGGAGGGTCCGCTCGTGGTCGTGGACTCGGGGGCCATCCCGGCGTCGCTCATCGAGAGCGAGCTCTTCGGGCACGAGAAGGGCGCCTTCACCGGGGCGAACGAGGCGCGCGCCGGGGCCTTCGAGGAGGCCGACGGCGGGACGCTCTTTCTCGACGAGATCGGCGAGCTCCCGCTCGAGCTGCAACCGCGGCTGCTGCGGTTTCTCGAGCGGCAGGAGGTCAAGCGTGTCGGCGCGGCGCGGCACCGGCCCGTGGACGTGCGGGTCGTGGCGGCCACGAATCGCAAGCTCGCCGGCGAGGTGGAGGCGGGGCGCTTCCGGCAGGACCTCTTCTACCGGCTCTCGGTGGTGCGGCTCGAGCTGCCGCCGCTGCGCGAGCGGCCGGACGACATCGTGCTCCTGGCCTATCACTTCGCCGAGCGCTTCGGCCCCGACCCGCGGCAGATCGTCACCGACGAGGTGGCCGCGCTGCTCGTCTCGTACCCTTGGCCGGGCAACGCGCGAGAGCTGCGCAACGTGGTGGAGCGGCTGGCGGTGATGCCCGAGCTGGCGGCCGAGGAGCTCCGGCAGAGCGCACGCCCCCCCGCCCCGGCGGCGATCGGCTCGCTCGGGGACCTCGCCTTTCACGAGGCGCGCACGCGCTGGCAGGACCTGTTCGAGCAGCAGTACCTGGCGCAGCAGCTCAGCCGCGCGGGCGGCGTGGTCAGCCACGCGGCGGCGACGGCAGGGTTGCCGCGGCAGACCTTTCACCGTCTGATGCGGCGGCATGGCCTGAAGGGACGTTGACCGGCCCGTGGGGGCTCATGTTATGGACGAAGGATGAGCGCTCCGATGGGTCGGTGTTCCAGAGGCCTTCGGCGCGGCGCGGTGGCCGCCGCGGTGATCCTCTTCGTGTGGGATGCAGGATGCACGGGGCGGGCGCCCGACCCTCTCGGGAGGCCGTGCAGCACGGAGGTCTCCTGCGGCCCTGACGCGCGGTGCGACCTGACCCGGGGCGTCTGCGTGGCGACCGGGTCGCCCCCTCCGTCCACGTGCAGTCCCCAGAGCTGTCCCGGCTGCTGCGATCGCGGCGAGTGCAAGCCGGGGACCGGGGGAGGCGCGTGCGGGCGCGGCGGGGAGCTCTGCACGGACTGCGCGCTGGTCGGGAAGCAATGCACGGCGGGAGGACAGTGCAGCACCTCGGGGTGCGAGCCGAAGTGCGCCGGGAAGTGCGCGGGAGCCGACGACGGCTGCAACGGGACCTGCCCGACGGGGAGCTGCCCCGGCTGCTGCAACGGCACGAGCTGCGAGCTCGGCACCGACGATCGCGCGTGCGGCGCCACGGGGGGCGGGTGCCTCGACTGCGGCGCGGCCGGAGGGAAGTGCGACAAGGGGAGCTGCACGGGGCTCGCGAAGTGCGACCCGTCGATCTGCGGCAAGGGCTGCTGCGAGGGCACGACCTGCAAGGCGGGCAACGAGCCGGGGGCCTGCGGCACGGGCGGCGGCGCGTGCGAGAACTGCGCGACGGCGAGCAAGAGCTGCAAGGACCAGAAGTGCGAGGCCGGCTGCACCATCGCGAGCTGTGCGAACAAGTGCCAGGGGGCAGACGACGGCTGCGGCAAGCCCTGCCCGTCGAACACCTGCACGGGCTGCTGCGACGGGACGACCTGCCACGCCGGTGCGGCGACCGATCGGTGCGGAACGGGGGGCGGGGGGTGTCAGAACTGCACCACGTCGAGCAAGAGCTGCAGCGGAGGGAGCTGTCAGAGCACCTGCCCGTCTACCTGCACCGGGAAGTGTCCCGGGGCGGACGACGGCTGCGGCAAGCCCTGCGCGACGAACGGCTGCGGCGGGTGCTGCGACGGGACGGCCTGCCGCGTGGGGAACACCAACGGCGCGTGCGGCCTGAACGGCGTCACGTGCAAAGGCTGCGGCTCCTACCCCGAGTTCATCTGTAACACGAGCGGCGCCTGTCAGCAGAACTGCACGCGCAGCTGCGCGGGCAAGTGCCAGGGCGCCGACGACGGCTGCGGCACGCCTTGCGCGACGAACGCCTGCACCGGGTGTTGCGACAGCAGCAAGCGGTGCCAGGCAGGAAACACCGTCGGGGCCTGCGGCAAGGGCGGGGCGACCTGTCAGAGCTGCGGCAGCAACAGCTGTCTGAGCGGGCGCTGCTGCAACACCACCACCTGCGCCGGCTGCGCGGAGGGGGAGATGTGCGTCGGCGGGCTCAAGCGCTGCTGCATCAGCGGGGTCTGCAAGTACGACGCGCAGTACTGCTTCTGACGACGCACCGTCAGGCGCGCCTTCCGGTCGGTCACGTGCACTTGTTGGCGACGCGGCACTCCTTGCACTTCACCGGGTCGGTCTTGCAGATCTCGTCGCACTTCGGGCAGGTGGACGTCGGAGGAGGCGGCGGGGCGCACTGCTCGCCCGAGGCGCCGACCTTGCACGGGTCGCAGATCCCCGTCGTCTTGTTGCAGATGAAGCCTTGCGTGCAGGCCCCGCCCACCAGGCGGCAATCCTGGACGCAGCTCGGCAGTCCATCTTTGATGGTTGGCCCGAGGCAGATGTAGCCCTTGGGGCAGCCGGTCGTCGTGCCCGGCACGCAGACCTCCTTCGCGGGGACGCACACGCCCGGCGGCTTGTCCGTGATTTGGCAGGTGAGGAGCTTCTGGCCGGGGGGGTTGCAGTCCTCGGGCACGTTGCAGCCCTCGGGCCGGATGCTGCAGGGGTCGGCCCCCGCGGTCCCGGGGACGGTGAAGGTGCCCTGATAGGCGTTGGCGCCCGGCTGCTGCGCGTCCTGGTCGAGCGCGCGCCCCGCGAGGTCTTTGACCTGCGGCGAAAGCACCACGCGGTAGCTCCCGGGTCCAAAGGGGCAAGGGCCCTCGAATTCGACGATGCTGCGCGTGTCGGTGATGCCGAGCTCCTGGAGCTGCTGCGTGCTCGTGATGACGTTCCCCTGCAAGAGGCGCTCCCCCGAGGAGCCACGGAAGTAGACCTGCAAGCCGCTCCGCAGCGAGTCCGTCGTCACGACCGTCGAGAGCTCGAGGTGCAGACGGCCCACGCCCTTCGCGGTCGTGGTCGTGCCGTCCGCGGGCACGGACAAGAGCACGCGCGGAGCGCGGTAGCTCGCGCGCAGGTTGAACGGAATGGCGACGTCGGTGGGGCCGCCCTCGCGGAAGCGCGTGGTGGCGCTCGTCCCGCCGAGAGCCACGAGCTTCGTGCCTACGAGCCCGTAGGCCGCGATACGGAAGGCCCGATCCCCGTTCTGCCCGGGAAGGATGCGTAGCTCGGGGAAGCCCTGCTCGGCCGCGATGCTGCGCGTCAGCTCGAGCTCGAGCTCCTTGTCGCCGTCGCGCTGGGCCGCGGTCCAGGGCCCGGCGCCTTGCGCGGCGGTCGAGACCCCCGCGAAGCCGCCGTCCGCGTCGAGCACGAGCTGCACGCGGTCGATCGCCGAGAGGAGCTGGGCCTCGGTGTTCAGCACGGGGTCGGGCATGAAGTGGAGGAGGAGGCTCGTCTCCTCGCCGCTGCAGGCGAGGAGCACGAGCGCGAGGAGGGCAGGGGCGGGGCGGAGGGAGTTGCGCATTCCTTACAGTATAGCCGCTAGATGCACTTGTTCTGCAGCAGGCACTCCTTCCAGCCAGCCTGCCCCTTCAGCGCGTCGCAGGCCGGGCAGACGATGGGCGTCGGGTTCGGCGAGGGGGCCGGCGGGCACTTCTCACCCGTGCAGGGGGGCGGCGGCGTGCAGTTCGCGCCATCCTTGCAGGGCGGGGGAGCCGGGGGCCGGCAAGCCGAGACGCACGCCTTGTACTTCAGGACATCGGCCTTCAGCGGCGCGCACTGCTCGAGGCAGGGGTCGACCGGAGGGGGCTGATTCGGGCAGGCCGCGAGACACGCCTTGAACTTCTCGGGGTCGTTCTTGAGCACGCTGCATGCCGAGATACAGGGATCGGCCGGCGGGGCGCACTTCTCGCCTGCTGCGCAGGTGGGAGGCACGGGCGCGGGCGCCGGAGGCGGCGTGCAGTTCGCGCCTTCCTTGCAGGGGGCCGGAGGGGGCATCGTCCCGCAGATCGTGACGCACTTCTGCTGGCCGGAGGCGTCGACCTTGCAGACCTCCCTGCAGTCGGTGGGGGGCTGCTTCGTGCTGCCTTGCCCGCTGCCGGAGCCGCCGCCCGTGCCGTCCTTCTCCCCGTCCGTCGTGGCGCCGTAGGCCGAGGCGCCCTGGTCGTCGGCGGCCTCGCCGCAACCCCAGAGAGCAGCGGTCAGCGTGGTCAAGAGAGCGGCGGTTCTGAAGGTTCTCATGCGTGTTTCCTCCTGTGTTGGACCGCGAATAGAGCAACGCGCGTGCCAGAGGGCGGCCTGGGCTTGCAGGACGAGAGAACGCGGACTTGCGCGAGGCAGGCTCGGAAGACGAGGAACGCCCGCGTTCCACTCGGGACGAGCCGTCGGGCTCGACGACCGATACCGGCAGAGGCAGTCCGTCGAGATGACGGACGAATTCAAGACCCCCAGGGGCTGGAACGCGGGCGTGACACTCCCCGGAGACGCCCGAGGCGAAACAGGCCCAGCCCCGGGACCTCGTGATAGCTTCGAAGCGACCCATGCCGCGCGTTCTTTCGCTCCTCGTCGTGCTGCTCCCGGCGCTCGCGTTCGGTGCGCCCCCCGACGGGCTGCGCGTGGCCATCGTGCTGGACGATTCGGGGAGCATGCTCTCGACCGATCCGTCGCGATTGAGCGTGACGGCGGCCATGATCGCGGCGCAGCTCGCGGGGCCCGGGGACCGTGTGGGGCTCGTGCCCCTGAACGGGCCGGTGGTGCCGTTGCGGCCGGGAGGGGCCGTGGCGCCGCTCCTTGCCAACCTGCGCCGCTTCCCGCGCCGGCAGGCGAGGACCATCTACGAGCCGGCGCTCCGCCGGGCGCTCAAGCTGCTCGCGGCGGAGCGGAGCGGGCGCAAGCTGATCCTCTTTCTCACCGACGGCGAACCCGACCCCCCTGCCGTGCAGGCCGGGGAGGAGCGCTTCCTGCGCGCGCTGCCGGGCCTGGCCGCGGGCGTGAAAATGTACGCCGTGGTGCTGGGCCCCCTCGGACAGCACTGGCGGGGACTGCTGGAGCAGGCGGCGACGTGGACCGGGGGTCTTTCCTTCAACGTGGCCCAGAGCGGGGACCGCCTG
This sequence comes from Deltaproteobacteria bacterium, assembly GCA_020848905.1. NCBI lineage: Bacteria > Pseudomonadati > Myxococcota > Myxococcia > Deltaproteobacteria bacterium. The sequence continues at coordinate 78,906 of JADLHG010000019.1, read as the reverse complement.
ATCGAGGTCTTCGCGGCGATCTACGCCCGCCAGCTCGGCTCGCGCGTGGTGGTGCGCGATCTCGTGGACGGCAAGCACTCCCTCGCCGCGATGGACGAGTACGTGCGCTACGCGAACGTGGTGGTGCTCTCGCGCAGGGGCCCCTTCTCGGTGAGCTATCCGGGTCTCACCGGTCCGCGCCCGGTGCTGGAGGCCGGCGTGGACCGCGGCCGGCCGCCGCCGCGCGTGCACCATCAGGTGGAGAAGCTCCGCCCGCGGGGGGGCGCATCGCTCGAGCTCCAGCTCTCCGGGGGCGGCTCCTATCGCGCGCTGCTCATCTGGGACTACGACCTGCTCCTGCATCTGGACGCGCCGGTGCCCGACGCACGCGGGGGCTACGCGCTCTCGGCCTGGATGAGCCAGCGCACGGCCGGCCAGCCGCGCATCGACCACGAAGCCTTCCTGCGCGGGATGCGCGTGGTCCCTCGGACCTGCCAGGAGGGGCGCTGCGCCGAGGGCGAGCCGCTCGTGCTCGGCTGCGGCGGACAGGGAAGCGCGCCGCGCCGCTGTCAGTTCACGGGACGCTTCCTGCCTCGCGAGCCGGGGACGGTGCAGCTCGACGCCGTGGGTCGGCGCCAGCGGCAAGGGACGGACGTGCTCGAGCTCCGCAGCCTCGAGCGGCACACGCTCGTGGTCCCCGGGCAGGCGCGGCTGCGGGCGGTCTCCGAGCCCGTCACCCTGCGGGTGGATCAGAACCGTGGCGTGGCCGCGCGCGCCTGCGAGAGCTGGAGCGTCTCGGCGGAGGGCTTGCCCCGGGCCGTGCCGGTGCGCCTCGACCCCTCGGCGCTCGGTCTGCCCCACGGCGTCACGCTGCGCGTGGAGGGGAGCCGGGACGGCCGTTTCCTCGTCGGTCCCGGCGCGCCGAAGCGGGTCCAGCTCTGTCTGGCCACGCGCGACCCCGTGGCGCGGCCCGGCTATGCGAGCGAGGGTCGCGCGCTGCGCGTCGTGGCCGACCAGCGCCAGTGGTTCGCGCCGGGAGGGGACGAGGCGCGGCAGCCCGTGCGCGTCGAGATCACCTCCCGGACCTGGTGGAACACCTACAAGCGGCTCCTGATGCTGATCGGGTGCGCGCTCCTCCTGCTGCTCCTCCTCATCTGGCTGCTCTACGGCTTCATCTCGCCGCACAGCTTTCCCGAGACGCTGAAGCTCAACTGGGGCAACACGCTCGAGCGGCTGGATCGCAACGAGACCCCGATGGACGACATCCCGCGGACGAGCCCCGGCTTCTACCGTAACGCGCAGCTCTGGATCGGCGGGCCCCATTGCTGCGTGCAGAGCGGCCAGCCGGCGCTGCTGCGCTTCGAGGCCATCGGGCGGCGCGGGATCGCGGTGCTGGCCGAGTCGGGGGTCGAGGTGAAGCGCATCAACAAATTCGATCCCGACAAGCGGGACGCCGTGGCCTCGGGGAGCCTCGTGACCCTCGGCGACGTGTATCAGGTCGGGGACCTGTATCTGCGCCTGAAGCTGGGCTAGCTCGCGGGTCGCAGCGTTGCGGGACCCGGTGTCGCGGCGTCCCGGCGTCGCCGGGCTGGGCGGGGGAGCGCGCCGCGCGCTATGCTTGGCCCACTATGCACGGCGCGGAAGAAGCCACGGCTCGAACGGGACGCGGGGCGCGAGCTGGGGCGCACCGTGGGGCGCACCGCGGGGCGCTGCTCTCGCTCCTGTCCTTCCTCGTACTCCTCGGCGGCGCCGCGGTGCACGCGGGGTTCACCTGCGGCGAGGAGAGCACGCCCACGCCGGCCGATCGCGGCGTGCCCCGCCACCCGGACGCGGGGCTACGGGGCGTGGATGCCGCCCTGCCGGTCGAGCTCAGCGACGATCCTGCCCACTGGATCGTGGATTCGAAGGTGCACTACAGGCCGGAGCTCTCCGAGCCTCGCTGGGTGGTCCCTGCGACCGAGCTCCCCGCGGAGGTGCGGCCCCTCGCCGGCAACAACAACGTGGACCTCGAGCTCTTCCAGGGGCGGCTCTACGTGGCTTTCCGCACCTCGGAGAGCCACTTCGCCTCGCGCAACGCGCGGCTCGTGATCGTCTCCGCGCCGTGGATGAGCCACACCGGCGAGTTCACGCTCAGCTCGGGCTCCCCGTGGCGGCTCGAGCACGAGGTGAAGCTCGGGGCCGACGTGCGGGAGCCGCGGCTCCTGCGCGTGGGAGCGCAGCTGATGCTCTATTTTTTCGAGGCGGGGACGAACCCGCTCGCCTTCGAGCCCAAGCACATGCGCCGGAGCACGCGTCTTCGCGAGCAGCAGTGGTCCGAAAGCGAGATCGTCGGCCAGCCGGGGGAGGTGCCCTGGAACCTCAAGGTACGGGGCGGCGTGGCCTACCTGACCTCGTACCTCGGCAACCACTACGCCGAGGGGACCAGCGATCTGAGCGTGCGCTTTCAGCGTTCGAAGGACGGACTGAGCTTCGGCGCGGTGGATCCGGCGCGCCTCGTGGTCTACCAGGGGGGCGTCTCCGAGGTGGCCTTCGAGTTCGACGCCCGCGGGGACCTCTGGGCCGTGACGCGCAACGAGGACGGGGACGCGAGCGGCTTCGGCTCGCACCTCTGCACCGCGCCCGCGGCGAACCTCGGCGTTTGGAGCTGCCCGGCGAAGGCCGACCCCGAGCGCTACGATTCGCCGCAGATGTTTCGCCACGGGCAGGACCTCTATCTGCTCGCGCGGCGCGACCTCGGGGGACCGTTCGATCAGGGCCTCACCGACCTCCCCTTCGCCGAGCAGAAGAAGAAGTACCTGGTGGACTACTCGCTCAGGCCGAAGCGCACCGCGCTCTACCGGGTGGACACGGTCGCGCGGAAGATCGTGCATCTGCGCGACCTCCCCTCGGCCGGGGACAACGCCTTTCCTGCCGTACGCCGCACCGGCGCGCACACCTTCCTCGTCGCGAACTACACCTCGCCGCTCGACAAGACGGACTGGAGCTGGCTCCAGGGCCAGGCCGCGCCCGAGGGGACGCAGATCTACCTCGTCACGCTGACCTTCGTGCCGGAGAAGTAGCCGAGGCGGGCGTCAGTTGATCGCCACCTCGAACCGGTATGGCGCCTTCTTGACGGAGCTCGAGTACCAGTCGAGACGCAGGTAGTAGAGGCCGTCCTTCGGGGCCTTGAAGGTGAGCTCGCGTGGGGCGAAGTTGCTGTGGGTCTCGGTGCACGCCAGCGCGGGCCCGCCCAGGTAGTAGTCGTCGTTCGCATTCGCGCTGAAGTAGGAGCAGCGGTAGGGGTAGCGGTCGGTCGCGCTCCGGCAGTCCCAGTCCTTCTGGCCGGCCGTCCCGCACACACCGTCCTCGGGCGGGCGGTCGAAGAGGGTGAGGACGTAGGCCTCGGGGCTCGTGCCGGGTAGCTCGGCGAAGCTGACCTTCAGCGTTTGATCCTTTCGAAGCGCGACGGCGTAGTAGTCCCAGTCCTTGCCGTCGAGCAGGCCTTCGACCATCGCGCCCGCCGCGACGGCCGTGGCGTTCGGCGCGGCGTTGTTCGGCTCGCGCTCGGAGGTGACCGGCGTGCACGAGCCGCGACGGCAGTTCGCGCAAGGCGTGAAGCGCGTGGAGAGCGTGAAGGGTCCCGAGGCCACGGCCCAGAAGGCCTCGAGCACCCCCTTCGACAGGTGGTCGACGACGACCGTGTAGTTGCCGGGCCCAACGCAGCGCGACTCGACCTTGCCCGTGGTCTGTTCGACGGGCAGGTCTCCCGCGTGGGTCTGGCACCCCGGGCGCAAGAGCGTCGTGCCCCAGAAGCCGTCGGCCTCGAGCTCGAGAGAGAGAGCGCCCGCCGCGGGCACGTCGACGGAGTAGGCCAGGTCTCCGCCGTTGGCGCCGCGCTCGGGACTGCGGAAGTCGTCTCCCGCGTTGGCCGTGTTGCCGGACACAGTGGCGTTCGGGCCGAGCGGCAGGCGGTTCGCGCAGGTGTCGCCTGGCACGATCCAGGGCACGCAACCGGCGCCCTGCGTGCAGGTGGAGCCGGGGGGACAGCGGTCGAAGCCGACGGTCACGCTGTAGGGTCCGCCGGGGAGCGGCGAGATGCCGCCGCTGGTTGCGCTCATGCGGAAGCCGGTGTCGAGGATGAGCTGGCTCGTGCCGGCCTTCACGCAGGTCTTCACGCGGAAGTCCCCCGGGCCGAGCTCCTTGCGCACCATCGCCGCGCAGCCTCCCGTGCCGGACCCGTCGCAGCCGGCCTCGAGGCGCGGGTTCGGGCTCCAGCCGGGAGCGTGAAGCTTGATCCTCAGATACCCGTCGCCGTGGGTAATGGGGTGCGTGGCTCCACCCCAGCCCGGTCGCGAGGTGCAGAGACTCTGGCGGGAGTCGAAGCTGGCCTTCTGCCCCGGTGCGAGCGCGCATGCCGGGTGCGCGGCGGCCGAGCGCGTGGTCTCGTCGTCGGTGGATGGATCGGTCGGGCCGCAGGCGCTCGCGACCAGCGCGAGCAGCAGTGCGGACAGCTTGGGCGAGCCGAGTTGCATGGTGTCCTCCTCGGCGCGCGCCAAGCATCGCGCGTGCCGCGAGAAGGTCGTCACGATTCGGGGAGGTTGCGGCGCGAGGGTCGCGTCGTGCCCAGGGGCGCCTGGGGCCGCTCGCCCCCAGGCTCTCGGATTGTCGGGCGGCGCGGGGTAGGGGCGGACGATCGCCTGCAGGCTACTCGACGGGGAGGCTGTCCAGACCGCCGTACAGCGAGAGGAAGAGCTCGTCGGCGCCACCGAAGTCGAAGGTGCCGTCGTTCAGGTCGTGCCACGCGTCGCAGCCGGCGTCGAGGGCGCTGTTGCCGCGGAGCGGGTTGGTCGGTATGGGCGCGCCCTTGGCCAGGACGGCGTCGCAGCCGGGGGAGGTCACGGTCAGGAGCTCACGCTCGACCTTGTCGCCGCCGGACGGCACGGGAGTGCCGGTCTCGACCCGGTGCGCCCGCACGAGGCGGTTGGCCTGGTCAAACTCGCACGTCGCGTTCATGCCCATGTCCAGGTTGACCATCCCCCCGCCCATCTCGATCTTGCCCAGCCACGACGCGCTGACCGACTTGCCGGAGAGCTTGCCGCTCGCGTCGTAGTTGAAGGTCGTCACCCGCTCGCTCTTCGCCGAGCGATGGTCCTTGAGACCCGGGTTCACGACCGCCAGCGTGCCGGCCTCGGTGCTCACGTCATAGGCGATCGTGCGCTTCTCGGTGAGCACCTTGCCCGCGGCGTTGTAGGCGTAGTCGAAGGTCACGGTGAGCGCCTGGTTCAGCGTCTCGATCCACTCCACCTTGACCGCCCGGCCCTGTTCCACCGTGTAGCGCAGCTCGAAGTCGTAGATCGGCTTGCTGGTCTTGGCCTGCTCGTCGACGAGGACGAGGCGCTTGTGCGCCGGCCGCCCATCGGCGCCCGGGGTCGTCTCTACCCGCAGCTTCTGGTACGAGGGTCGGCTGCCGAGCATCCGGTAGACCGTCGCCGCCCGCTCTTCCCCCGTCGCCGCCCGTTCGACCTCCCAGATGCGGCTCAGCAGGCGGTCGGCCGGGGTGTTTCCCGCGCTCTTCGTGACCTCGCGGTCGGTCAGCAGGAGGCCGTTCGCGTCGTAGGTCAGGGTCTCGAGCATGGACCGCGGATCGGTGGCGTTGACCGTGTTCTGGCTCATCTGTACCGGCCGGCCGAGGGCGTCGTTCTGGTAGAGGAACTTCTGGCGCGGGATGAGCCCGCGCGCGTCGGGATCCGCCAGGAGCTCCTTCAGCTCGGCGTCCTTGTTGGCCCAGGCGATCTCGGGGGAGTGGTCGGCATCCTGGGTGAAGCGGTAGACCTCGGCCTGAAGCGTGCCGTTGTCCGCGTAGTAGGCCTCGCGGATGTTACGCACCTTGTACGTTTCGCCGGCCATCACGCCGTCCACCTTGCGCACCACGCAGCTATACGAGGCGACCCACCCCTTGCGCTTGGCGTAATCGAGGAGCTTGGCGAAGGTGCGCGGCCCGACGAAGGGGACGTTGTCGAGCTCGGTGAGCGAGCTGAAGGTCTTGCGCTCGGACGGGTTGTCCCCGCGCCGGTAGGCGAGGATGTTTGTCGTGGCGCGCCAGCCGTTGTAGCCGAGCGAGCAGAGCCCCGCTTCCTTCTCGTTGCAGAGCGCACGGTAGCTCGACTCGTTGGCCACCTTCAGAATGCCGTCGGCCTCGAGGCTCCCCTCGCGGATCCCGCCGGTGTCGGCCTTGCCGCGCGTCTCGGCGGGCTCGTCGTCGATCGTGGTCACCGGGCTCGAGCCGCAGCTCACCGACGAGACGGCGATCCCGGCGGCGCCGAGCCAGCTCACAAGCTTCCCCTTCTGCGTGCGAAACATTCGTGCCGCTCCTTCGTCGTGGGATTTGCGGCGGCCCTGAGCACGCGGCGTGCCGAAAGGCGACGGCCGGGAAGACGAGTCAAATCGGCAGGAGCGACGCGGAGTGGCTCGCGGGGTCGTTGGCCGATCGGAGTCGCAGGCGCGAACTCGGTCCAGTGAGCGTTGGAGCCGTGGGCCCTTAGCTCTGGTGCGCGGCGCTCTCGGGGGCGCGGCCGGCCGGGACGGCCTCGACGGGAGCGGTGGCCTCGGCGGGCGGGGCCGGGGGGTCGAAGCGACGGAAGGCGAAGAGCGTCTGCCCGATCGGGCCCGTCGGAAACTTCACCTCGGGCAGGCCGTAGGCGGCGGGCTTCTCCCTGGGCAGATAGGCCGTGCCGAAGAGCCAGTCCCAGAGGGCGAGCTTGGTGCCGTAGTTCATCCCGGGGGGCTTGTAGTTCGTGGCGTGGTGCCACCGGTGCATCTCGGGCCCGTTGATGACGTAGTTCAGCCAGCCGAGACGGGCCCCCACGTTCGAGTGGATGAACATGCCCCAGAGCGCGTCCATCGTGGCCTTGGTCACGGGCAGCGCCGGGTGCGCGCCGAGCAGCACCATCGGCGCGAACTCGATGGTCTGGTTGATCATGATCTCGAGCGGGTGCGAGCGCGAGCCGGCCACCCAATCCACCTCTTCGCAGGAATGGTGCGCCTCGTGCAACCGCCAGAGGTACTTGTTCACGTGCATCCAGCGGTGGAACCAGTAGATGTAGAGGTCGTGCACCACGAAGAAGAAGAGGAGCTGGGCCCAGAAGGGCCACGCCGAGACGAGGTGCAGCCGCGAGAGGCCCGTGCCCTTGTCCAGGCTCTCGATCACGAGGCCGATGAGGAGCCCGAGGAGGTAGCTCTGGATCAGGCTGTACCAGACGAAGTCGAGCGCGAAGCCGCGCCGGAAGAGCTTGTGGCCCGGGTCGTACGGGTAGAGCTTCTCGAGGGCCACATAGACCACCGAGGAGCCCATGATGATCCCGGCCGAGATGTAGGCCCAGCTTTGCATGACGCGCGCGCTCCGGCGGAAGGGGAGTCCCCGGAGCTGAGTACGTCGCGGCAGGGGGTGCGTTACGTCGGGGGGGACTGCGAAAGCCGCGGAGAGGCGCGGGCTTGACGCCGATCAGAAGAGGGAGCGCGGGGGGTTCTGCCGGGATATTACAGGCGCACGTGCTTGCCGTTGCCCGAGGAGGGCTTGCGCTCGACGGCGCTGGCGCTCGTAGGCTGTACGCGGCGGAGCTTGGCGCGCTGCGGGAGCTCGCGCTCGTAGACCCGCTTGATCCCGTCGCCGAGGGCGCGCTCGATCTCGCGAATGTTCGAGACCAGGCGCATCAGCCCGCCGAGCTCGACGGAGGCGGCCTGGTCGGTGCCCCACATGGCCCGGTCCAGCGTGATGTGCCGCTCCACGAAGCAGGCCCCGAGCGCCACCGCGGCCCAGGTCGTGGCCAGGCCCACCTCGTGCCCCGAGTACCCGACCGGGCACTCCGGCCACTCCTCGCGGAGGGTCTGGATCATCTTCAGGTTCAGCTCCTCCACCGGGCAGGGGTAGCTCGAGGTGGCGTGCGCGATGAGCAGGTTCTCCTTGCCCACGCCGGCCACCGCCGCGCGGATCTCCTCCATCGTGGACATGCCGGTGGAGATCATCAGCGGCCGGCCCGTGCCCTTCATCTTGCGCAGGAGCGGCAGGTCCGTGAGCGACGCCGACGCGGCCTTGTAGAAGGCCGGCGCGAAGTGCTCCATGAAGTCCACCGACGGCTCGTCCCAGCAGGAGGCGGTCCAGAGGATGCCCTTCTCCCGGCAGTAGCGGTCGATCGCCGCGTACTCGTCGTGGCCGAACTCGATCTTCCGCCGGTAATCGATATAGGTCATGCGGCCCCAGGGCGTGTCCCGCTCGAGCTGCCACTGATCCTTCGGCACGCACAGCTCGGGGGTCCGCTTCTGGAACTTCACCGCGTCACAGCCGGCGAGGACCGCGCCGTCGATGAGCTTCTTGGTCAGCTCCACCGAGCCGTTGTGGTTGATGCCGATTTCGGCGACGACGAAGACCGGATGCCCAACCCCTACCCTCCGTCCCCGGATCTCGATCGTTCCTTTGCCCATGTGTCACCTCAGGTTGAGAATCAGCTCGGCGAAGTCGCGGAACGCTCCGCGCCCCCCCGGTTCCACGCATAGGTAGTGCACAGTCTCTTTGACCTCGGGCATGGCGTCGGACGGGGCGCCGGTCAACCCCGTCTCGCCGATCGCCCGAAGTATACCCAGGTCGTTCACGTCGTCCCCGATGTACGCCAGTTGCTCGACGGAAAGCTCAGTCTCCTCGAGGATGCGGTCCAGGTGGGCCAGCTTGTCCAGGAGCCCCATGTAGAGGAACGTGAGCTTCAGCTTCTCCGCCCGGCGGGCCACGATCGGGGAGCGTTCGCGCGTGATGAAGGCCGTCTCGACCCCCGCCTCGCGCAGCCGCTCGACCCCCATCCCGTCCCGCAGCGAGAACTTCTTCAGCGCCTCCCCCTCGGGCGAGACGTAGACCCCGCCGTCGGTGAGCGTGCCGTCCACGTCCGTGAGCACGAGCCGGACGCGCCGCGCGCGTAGCGCGAGCTCCTCCTCGGGGAGCTGGAGCGTGCCGCGGATCGTGTGGCGGGCCAGGTGCACGTCGCTCACCTCACCAGCAGGTCCAGCCGCCGTCCACGACCAGGTTCGCCCCGGTCATGTACGCCGACGCGTCGCTCGCCAGAAAGACGAGCGCGCCGCGGTAGTCCCCGGGCTGGGCCATGCGCCCGAGCGGCGTCTTGCGCGCGTAGTTTTGCACGAAAAACGCGTCTTGCCCGTTTTCCACGCCCCCCGGCGAGAGCGTGTTCACGCGCACGCCCTTCTCGCCCCAGTAGGCGGCGAGAAACTTGGTCAGCATGATCACGGCCCCCTTGGTCACCGAATACACGGGGGACTTGTGGAAGGCCTGGCTGCCGTCGGGGCGGCGGTAGATCGACTGGTCCGGCGCGACGAGGCCGTAGGTCGAGGCCACGTTGATGATGCTGCCTTCGCCTCGCTCGGCCATCGGCGTGCCGAGGAGCTGGCAGCAGAGGTGCGTGCCGGTCACGTTCACGTCCAGCGCCGCGCGAAACTTCTCCAGCGGATACTTCTCGAAGCGGGACTGCTCGGCGGCGAGCGACGGGTTCTCGAAGCTGTCGTTCACGGCGGCGTTGTTCACGAGCACGTCGATCCGACCGAAGCGCGCGAGCACCTGGTCGCGCAGCGCCGTGAGCTCCTCGGGCGAGGTGATGTTCACCCCGACCCCGAGGCACGGGCGGTCGTAGGTGCGGCCCAGCTCCGTCGCGAAGGCCTGGCAGCCGGGCCCGTCCAGGTCCACCGCGACGAGCGTGGCGCCGGCCCCGGCGAGCGCGTGACAGTGCTCCTTACCGAGGAGCCCGAGGGCCCCGGTCACGATGGCCACCTTGCCGCTGAGCGAGAACTGCGCTTCGACGGTAGAGGACATGGTGCGCCTCACTTGCTCTTGGGTTGGGGCTTGAGGTTGAAGTTCGAGGTCTTGCGGAAGACGGGGACCACCGGCTCGCCCCGGAGCGCGCCGCGCACGTTTCCGTCGGAGACGGCCGCCTTCAGGACCGGCAGGCAGCGCTCGTAGGCGGCGAGGATGTGGCTCACGTCGGCATCGCTGTGGGAGTAGCTCATGTTGTGAAAGCCCCCCCACAGGACGCCCGCGCGGATCAGCTCCTGCTGGAGCAGGGACTTCATCTCGAGGGGGTTTCCGGCCTTGGCGTCGAAGGTGACGATGGTGCGGCAGTCGAAGCCGGTGCAGGCCGTGTAGTCCATCGACAGGCCCTTCGCGAGCGCGTTGTAGCCCTCGCGGAGCTTTCGGCCCTGCGCGGCGAGTTGCTCGCAGACCTTCTTGTCGCGGAGCTCGCTGATCGTGGCCTTGGTGGCCGCGAGCGAGAGCGCCTCTCCGCCGAAGGTGGTGAAGAAGAAGACGTCCTGCTCGCAGAGCTGCATGACTTCCTTCTTGCCGGCCAGGATCGAGATCGGCATGCCGTTCGCGACGGCCTTGGAGAAGGTGCAGAGGTCGGCCCGCACGTCGAAGTATTCCTGCGCGCCGCCGAGGCTCAGGCGAAAGCCGGTCCACATCTCGTCGAAGATGAGCAGCACGCCGCGCGCGTCGCAGAGCTTGCGCAGGTCGGCGAGGAAATTGCCCTTCGGCGCCTCGAAGACGATCGGCTCCAGGATCACGCAGGCCGTGTCGTCGTCGATCGAGTCCGCGACCCCCGCGAGGTCGTTGTAGTTGAAGGTGTAGGTCAGGTCCTGCACCGCCTGGGGGATCCCCTTGTTGCGGTCGGTGACGGAGATGTACCAGTCGTGCCAGCCGTGGTAGCCGCAGCAGAGGACCTTGTTCTTGCCGGTGTAGGCCCGGGCCAGGCGCACCGCGGCGCTCGTCGCGTCGCAGCCGGTCTTGGAGAAGCGCACGCTCTCCACGCCGGGGACGACCTCCTTCACCAGCTCGGCCACCTCCACCTCGAGCGGGTGCATGAGCGAGAAGGTGATCCCGTCGGCGAGCTGGCGCTTGATCGCCTCGTCCACCGCCGGGTAGGCGTAGCCGAGCGAGAGCGGCCCGACGCCCATCGTGAGGTCGATGTACTCGTTGCCGTCCACGTCCCAGACGTGGCTCCCCTTGCCGCGCGCGAGGTACTTCGGCGCGACGCCGCGGACGTACTGCCCGGGGCCCTTGGCGAGGGTCTGGGTCACCGCCGGGATGAGCCCCAGCGCCCGGGCGTAGAGCTTGTCGGACTCGGTGATCGTCGGGTACTGGTCGTTGAAGCGCACGCCGTTCGGCATCTTCATCCCCTCCGTTAGAGCGCCCGCACGATGCGTTGCGCGAGCTTGGCCCCCGTGAATCCCTCGTGCTCGAGCACGTCGGGGAGGAGCCCCGGCTTGAACCAGCGCTCTTCCAGCGCGATGGGCAGGACGCGCGCGCTCTGGCGGTGCTTGAGCATCGTCTCGCCCAGCGCCGAGTAGAGCCCGCCCGTCTGAAAGTGGTCCTCGATCGTCACGAGCAGGCTGCTCTGCTTCGCGGCGGCCAGCACCGCGGCCTCGTCGAGCGGCTTGAGCATGCGCATATTGACCAGCCCCACCGAGAGGTGCTGCGCCTCGAGGAGCTCCTTCGCTTTCGCCGCCTCGCGCAGGAGGAACCCGTAGGTCAGCAGCGTCACGTCCTTGCCCTGCGCGAGCACCTCGGCCTTGCCGACCTGGAAGGGGGCGGTGTGCGGGACGGCCGCCGGCAGCACGTTGTAGCGCACGTACCAGGGGGCGGGATTCTCGATCAGCGTCGGGAGCGCGCCCACCAGCTCGTCCTCGTCGGCGGGGCAGAAGACGTGCATCCCGGGGATGCCGCGCATCAGTGAGAGGTCCTCCAGGGCCTGGTGCGTCGGGCCGTTCCCGTCGGAGAGAAAGCCGGCCACGGCGCCCACGAGCTTCACCGGGAGCCCCGGGATCCCCACGTCGGTGCGGATGAACTCGTAGGCCCGGAAGGCCAGAAACGTGGCCAGCGCGTGCACGATCGGCGTGCGTCCGCGAAGCGCCAGCCCGGCCGCCGCGCCGATCATCGTCTGCTCGCAGATCCCGACGTCGATGAAGCGCTCGGGGATGATGCCCGGCAGGTTGCGGATCGCCGCGCGGTTCTCGGCGGTCATGACCATCAGCCGGTCGCTCTTGCGGGCCAGGTCGATGAGGATCTCTTCGTAGCGTCCGAGCTGCATCAGCGCACCATCAGGGTCTCGGAGGTGAGTTGGCTCGCCACACCGTCGTGGAGCTCCTTGAGGAGCATCTCCACCTCGGGGGCGGTGAAGTTCACGAACCAGCGGTCGGCGCGACGTTCGATCGAGGGGAGGCCCTTGCCGCGCACGGTGCGGGCGATGACCGCCGTGGGCTTGCCGCTCTCGTAGGGCAGGTGCGCGAAGGCCTCCTCGAGCTCGGCGAAGGAGTGCCCGTCGATGGTCTTCACGGCCCAGCCGAAGGCGCGGAACTTCGCGTCGAGCGGCTCGAGGGGGATGAGCTCCTCGGTGCGGATGTTGGCCTGGAACTCGTTGCGGTCCACGATCGCCACCAGGTTGTCCAGCTTGTGCGCCCCGGCCACCAGGCACCCCTCCCAGACGGAACCCTCGTTGCACTCGCCGTCGCCGAGGACGACGAAGACGCGGTTATCCGCCTGCTGGCGCTTCACGTCGAGCGCGATGCCGAGCCCCACCGAGAGCAGGTGCCCGAGCGAGCCCGAGTGGAACTCGATCCCCGGGATGGCGCGGTTCGGGTGCCAGTAGATGCTGTCCGTGGTCTTGAGGTGCTCCTTCAGCCGCTCGCGCGGGAAGTAGCCGAGCTCGGCCAGCGTGCCGTAGAGGGCGGGCACGTCGTGCCCCTTCGAGAGGAGCAGGTAGTCCCGGTTCGGGTCGGCGACCGTCTCCGGCGAGACGCGGAGCACGCGCGAATAGAGGTGCACGAGCAGGTCCGCGCACGAGAGCGACGCGCCGATGAAGCAGCCGCCCTTGGTGGCCATGCGGATGATGTGCTCGCGCACGCGCAGGGCGAGTGCCTCGAGCTCGGCGTGGGGGCTCCGCGCCGTCGGTGAAACGGTTTGCTGGGTCATGAACGCACCTCGGAGCGCGTCTGGCTCGCGCTGATGGTCTCTAGCTCGTGCAGATGGTTCCGGTACCAGTTCACCCCGGCGTAGCGCGCGTTGAGCGCCGTTACCTCGGGGTGGGCCTCGAGGTAGGCCAGGATCTCCTCGAGCGGGAAGATCGGCCGTTCGGGGCGATAGAGCGCCTCGTAGACCGCGGCGAGGAAGGCGTAGTCCTCGGGGTAGTCGATGGTGAAGCGGTGGGTCATCGAATAGTCGAGTCCGCTCTCCCAGGCCACGTTGGCCAGGCGATAGCGCGCGGGCTGCTCCCAGAGAAAGGGGGTCGTGTGCTCGCGCTCGAGCGGGCGACGGGCCTCGCGCCAGGCCTCCTCGAGCACCGGGAGGGGCATCACCTCCACGTCGTTGCCGTCGGGGTAGGTGGCGGGGTGCAGGTTCGAGACGAAGTCGAGCTCGCCCGGGCGCGCGAGGTACGCGGCGAGGACGCGGTCGATCACCTCCGGGTCGATGAGCGGACAGTCCGAGGGGACCTTCACCACCACGTCGGCCTCGAGAGCGCGCGCGGCCTGCACGTGGCGGTCGAGGAGGTCGGTCGGGTGCCCGCTGTAGCAGGGGACGCCGAGCGCGGCGCAGAGGGTGCGCACCGGGTCGTCGCTCGCGTCGGTGGTGGTGATGACCTGCAGTACGAAGGGCGTGCGCGCGGCGCGGACGCGCTCGAGCATGCGGGCGAGGAGCGGCTCTCCCGCGAGGGGGAGAAGCACCTTGCCGGGCAGGCGGGAGGAGCCCGTGCGGGCCTGTACGAGCACGGCGATTCGCGGGCTCATGCGCGGGCTGTCCTGGCCCGGTTCGCCGAGGGCTGCGGCGGGGCGTTGCCGTCGACGTCGTCTCGGGCCGGGGCGGTCTCGCGGCTTGCGGCGTCCTCGCGGCTTGCGGCGGCCTCGACCGGCGCCAGTCCGAGGAGCTCGCGGCAGACGTTGGCGATCTTCCGCGCGGCCGACCGGTGCTGGACCGGCATCAGGCGCCGAACGTCGTCCAGGTCGAAGTACGAGTGGCACTCCTTGCCGAGCGTCATGCCCACGAAGACCGTCGAGGAGTACTGCGTGATGAGCGCCTCGCAGTTGGCGATCATGTGCTCGGCCACGCCGGAGGTGTAGACGAGGGCGCCGGGGGCCTCCTCGTTGATCTCGCGCACCGCCCGCGGAAAGCGCTCGTTCGGGTGCAGCTTGAAGATGAGCTGGCGCCCCTTCGCGATCTCCACGCAGCGCCGGATGAAGCCGCGGCGGTCGTCCCGCTTGAAGGTCTCGCGCGTGTCGGAGGTGCAGACCAGCACGAAGCCTTTGTAGGGGAAGTCGTTGTCGCGGAAGCGCTCGATGTTGTCGAAGTTCGGGATGCCGGTGACCACGACCTTTTTCGGGTCGGCGCCGCGGGCCACGACGTGGTCCTTGTAGCCCTCGCTCGCGGCGCAGAAGCGCTCGTAGACCCCCGAGAGCCCCGTCATCGAGGTGCCGGGGAACCAGCGGGGGAGCCAGCGGAAGCGGTAGCAGACGCGGTAGAGCCAGTTCTCGGGGTCGAGGATCCCCTCCTGCACGGCGACGAGCGGCGCGCCCATCAGGTTGCCGGGGATGACGAGGTCCGAGCAGGTGACGACGAGGTCGTAGGGTCCGCGCCGTCCGTGCAGGTCGAGCTGGAGGTCGTGCCCCACGAGGTAGTTCATCGCGACGCGCCGCCAGCGGTAGCCGGCGATGCTCCACTCCTGGAAGTGAAGCCGACGCCAGAGCTCCATGATGCCGGTGGCGTAATAGGGCGTGTACCAGCAGTCGCAGTCCGAGAGCTGCTGCCCCACCTGGTGCATTTGCTGCGTCTGGTTGAGCGAGCCGCAGATGAAGAGGACCTGCGGTTTGCGTCCGCCGGTGGAACCGGGCGAGTGGTAGATCACCTCCCCGTTCGAGCCCGACGTGCGGCCGTGGCCATTGCCGTTCGCGCGGGCCTTCCTGCGGGGCAGCGGGTCGAGCGAGATTTCGACGCCGGGCTTCGAGGTCTTGAGCTTCCCCATGGTGCTCCGACTTTCCGCGTCAAAACCGAGCCTGGCTACCACGAGCCCGCCCGGTCAATCAATCAAAAAGGGTCCGACCAGCCCTGGTCGGGCACACGACGCCGAGCGATATAGCACGGCACATGCCACGCGGCCGTGCACCGTACACAAAAATGTCCCATATCATAAATGCTTAGGTATTTCAATGATCTGTGTCGGATCAGACGCCTCTCCGCGCGACCACCAACTCACCCAGGTTGAGTTCGGGTGTCGTCGGGCCGCCTCAGTGTGCGGAGGTAGGTGCGTAGCGGCGTACGCGGTAGGGGGCAGGGGTCGCCCGCGGGCCAGTGGCCGGCAGCCCGGCCGACAGTCCGGTGCTACGGGAGCTTCAGCTCGGCGATGACGGGGCGGTGATCGGAGAAGTCCCGCGTGGCCGGAAACTCGCGCCTGAGGACCGCCGCGCGGGTGCTGGCGAAGAGATAGTCCAGCCGCCGCGTGGGCGCCTCGCTCGGGAAGGTGAAGAAGGCGCCTTCGTTCGCGCGGTACTCCTCGGGGGTCACGAGCTCGCGCAGCGCGGAGAGCTTGCGCAGGATGGGCAGCGTCTCGTCTTCGCGATAGTCGTCCTCGGGCTCGTCGGGGAAGCCGTGCTTCTTCTGCGCCTCGGGGGGGGTGGTGTTCAGGTCTCCACCCACCACGAGCAGCGGGTCTTCGGTCGGCAGGGCGTGCAGCAGGCCGACCAGGGCCTGGGCCTGCTCGGCGCGGTTCTCCTTGTCGAAGGCCTCCAGGTGGTTGTTTACGACCCAGAGCTGTTTCTGTCCGACGGCCAGCCGCACCCGCTGCGTGAAGCGGAAGAGGTAGAACAGGTTGTAGTACCAGGCGTGGCGCTTCGGCTTGGGGTGCAACGTGACCAGATTGGCCCGGATCGGGTAGCGGCTCAGCACCGCGCCTCCCGAGAGGACGCGGCCGTAGTGCCGGCTCGGTGGCCAGTAGGGGTAGGGGACGTAGTTCGCGCGCCAGGTCACCGCGCGCGCGGTGTAGCGCAGGCCGCTCGCCTCGGCGAGCTTCGCGATCTGATCGATGCGGTGGCTGCGGGCGGCGTCGAAGTCCACCTCCTGCAGGAGCAGCACGTCCACCTTCTTGGACCGGATGAGCGCGCCCATCTCCTTCAGGCGGCGCTCCACGACCTCCTTCGGATCGGGGTCGTTCTTGGTGTTGTCGGGGTTCGGGCCTCGCGCGTAGGCCATGTTCCAGGTCATGATGGTGAGCTTCTCCGTCGCGGGTGCGGCGGGGAGGCCCACGACCGGCGCCTGATCCACGATCTCGCCCTCGAAGTGGCGCGGGCGCTGGATCCCCCCCGCGGCCCAGAGGAAGAGGCCGGACAGGGTGAGCGTGAGGACCAGCAGGGCGATCAGCATGCGGCGAATCCGGGAGCGACGCGTCGGGAGCACGCGGCGAGCCTAGCCGAAAACGGCCGCGGTGTCTCCGGAGGCGGCGTAGTATAGAGGCAGTCAGCGGGTCATCCATGGGCGAGCGCTTTCTCGAACAGCACGATTCCACGAGCTGGGCCAGCGGTGCGCAGAGCCGCCGGCCGTTCGTGCTCTACGTGGACGATCAGGTCGACACGCTGCGCGTCTTCGAGGCCACCTTCGGCGGGCACGCCGACGTGGTCACCGCCGGGAGCGCCGTCCAGGGGCTCGAGCTCCTCGGCCAGCACGAGTTCACCGTGGTGGTCAGCGACCAGCGCATGGACCCCATGAGCGGCACGGAGTTCCTGGCGGAGGTGCGGCGACGGAACCCCGATTTGCCCCGCATCCTGCTCACGGCCTACATGAGCTTCGACGACGCGGTCTCCGCGATCAACGACGGCCAGGTGCACCGCTTCATCATGAAGCCGTGGCAGGCGCAGGACGTCATCGCCACGCTCGTGAACGCCACCGAGCTTTACGAGCGCTGCAAAGAGAACCGCGCGCTCAGCGAGCAGCTCCTGCACCGCGAGCGGCTCGCGGCGATCGGGCAGCTCACCTCGGGGCTCGTGCACGAGCTGACGAACATCGCCACGGTCTTCACCGTGATCGACGAGCTCCGCGGCGACTGGCAGGCGGGGCGCGAGCTGGGTCCGCACTTCGAGCTGCTCGAGCGCGGGTTCGACGCCTTCCAGCTGCTCACCGACGCGCTGCGCCTCTTCGCCAAGGGTGGGGATCCGTTGCAGCTCGAACGGGAGCGCGTGGACCTGAACGAGACGGTCGTGTCGGCGGCCACGCTCCTCCGGCTCTTTCCCGCCGGGCGAGCGCTGCGGGCGGTGGCGCTCGAGCTGCCGCCGACGCCGGTGAAGATGTCGCTCGACGTGAAGAAGATCCAGCAGGTGCTCGTGAACCTGCTCAAGAACGCCGCCGAGGCCTGCCCGAAGGGCTCGGGGCGCGTCTCGCTCTCCGTCGAGGCGAACGAGAGTCGCGCCGTGGTGCGCGTCGCCGATAACGGGCCCGGCATCTCGCCCGAGGTGGTGCGCCGCTTGTGGGACGGCTTCGTGACCACCAAGGGGCGGCAGGGGACGGGCCTCGGCCTGTGGATGTGCCGGAAGGCCGTCCTCGCGCACGGAGGGACCATCGAGCACACCCCCGGCCCCGACGGTGGCGCGGTCTTCACGATCACCTTGCCGCGGAAGTAATCCCCGAGACCTCCTGAAAGGCGCGGTACGTCTCTTCGTGCGGGGCGAAGCCGCGGGCGGAGTTGTAGCGCAGGCCGTACCGATGACCCTCGCTCCCCGGCCCCGCCTCGTCGTCGCGATAGCTGTACCAGAAGGCCGCGGTGACCGACGGGTAGCGCGCGAAGGTCTGAAAGGCGTGGCGGAGCGCGCGGGCCTGCAGGTCTCCGCGCTCCTCGCGCGTGAAGGTGTTCAGGCCGTAGCCGACCTCGGTGATCCAGACCGGGCGGTCACCTATCGCCGGCCGTCCGTCGGCGAAGCGGGCGCGCAGGAAGTCCGCGAGACCGTCTTCGAGGGTGCTCGCCTTGAACTGGTAGCCCGGCTCCCAGGGGGCCCTCGCGGTGTTGCCGTAGGCGTGGATGCTCACGATGTCCGTCGGCAGCCCGTCGGCCAGGCCGTGCGCCGGTCGATAGCTCCCGCGATGGTTGCCGATCGGCTCGGCGTTGAAGACGGCCGAGCGCCAGCAACGGTTATCGAGCCGCGAGAAGTCGAAGGCCGCGAGCTGCGGGGTCGCCTCGCCCCGGAGGCGCTTCTGGTGCACGTGCTCGTAGAGGCGCGCGACGAGGAGCGCGTAGCGGTAGGCGCCCTCCTGCGGGCGACAGGTGTTGCGCCAGAGCACGCAGGTGCCCCCGATGACCTTCCGGCAGGTGATCTCGCCGGTGGCGAGCGGCGCGAAGCCGAAGCCCTCGGGCTCGTTCCAGAGCTCGACGAAGGCGAGCCCCGGTAGCTCGGCGAGCAGGCGGTCGAAGGCCTGGATCGCGCGCGGGAGGTACTGGTTCACGTACTCCTCGCGGCTCGGGGCGAGGGGGTCGTAGGGGTGGCGCGAGCCGCCGGTCTCGGGGAGGGCGCCCGACGAGGCCGTGGCGCGGCCCAGGGCCCAGTCCCGCCAGAGGCTGTTGATCGAGAAGAGCGCGAGGAGGTCGATCCCCGCGTGCCGTGCGGCCCGCTGGATGGCGCGGTAGTCGCGCCAGGGAGTGGTGTGCTCGATCTCCACGCGCAAGAGGCGCGCGCCAAGGGCCGACAGGTCGCGCAGGCGCTCGGTGGCGTGGTCGGCCAGGTCGGCGTAGATGCGACCGCTGACCACGCCGGTGCGAAGACCGCTGCCGGGGGAGTAGGGCGCCGCTTGGGGCGCGAAGGCGGAGCTCGTGGCTTTGCGCTCGAGGAGGTCGTCGGGACCGCAGGCGGCGACGAGCGCGAGACCGAGGGAGAGGAGTGCGGGGTGGGCGGGGCGTCGGGGTGGGGTTCGCGTCATGCCGCGGCGCCTGAGCAAGCGAGGTGCCACGCGAGGCGGCCGACAAAGGCCCGGATGCTCAGCGCTGCGCACGGCTGTCTGCAGCGCGTCGCCGGGGGGCGTCTCCAGATCTCGCGGGAATGATCGTTGGCCTGCTTCGCATCGTCGGCCTGGTCGGCAGGGTTCGACCTGCTACGCTTCGCAGTACGAAATGAAGCACGCCATCGCGCTGGTCCCCGCCGCATTCCTCGCCTCGCTCGCCTGTCAGCTCGCCTCGACGGAGGTGCCCCCTGCGCCCCGTGGAGCCGCGGGCGATGCCGTGTCGTCGGGGACGCCGGCCGCGGAGGCGACCGCGCGTCGCACGCGCGCGGTGCTGGGCCACTGGAGGCCCGAGCTCTCGGCCCCGCGCTGGGTGATCCCCTCGGCCGGGTTGCCGGCGCGGCTCGCGCCACAAGCGGCGAACAACAACCTGGACCTCGCGCTCCACGAGGGCCGGCTCTTTCTGGCCTGGCGGAGCGCACCGACCCATTTCGCCTCGAGCGAGGCGGCGCTGCACGTCATGTCCTCTCCCGACGAGGGGCAGAGCTGGGCCTTCGAGCATCGCGTGGCCACGGGGAACGATCTGCGCGAGCCGCGGCTCCTGTCGATGCGCGGACGACTCACGCTCCATTACTTCCAGGGGGGGACCAATCCGCTGGCCTTCGAGCCGCAGCGGCTCTTGCGGATGAGCCGGCGCGGGCCGGGGCGCTGGAGCGGCGCGGAGCCCTTCGGCCGGCCGGGGGAGGTGCTGTGGGACCTCGAGCTATACGGCGGGCGCGCGTACAGGACCTCCTAGGTGGGGAACCACTACGGCAAGGGGCTGGCGGCGATCGACGTGCTCTTCCAGACGAGCCGCGACGGGCGCACCTGGGAGCCCGTGGAGCGCGAGCGGCCCGTGGTCTATCACGGCGGCGTGTCCGAGGCGGCCATCGCCTTCGACGGCAGCGGGACGCTCTGGGTGGTGACGCGCAACGAGGACGGAGACGCCTCGGGCTTCGGCTCGCACCTCTGTCGCGCGGCGCCGGCGCGTCTCGCGCGCTGGAGCTGTCCGACGACCGCGGACCCCGAGCGCTACGATTCGCCGCAGCTCTTCGAACACGAAGGGGAGGTCTACCTGCTGGCGCGGCGGGACGTGGGGGGGCCCTTTGACCAGGGCCGGCGCGAGCTGCCGCTGCTCGACCGACGGAGCCGCAACATCGTGCAGTACTCGCTCAGGCCGAAGCGCACCGCGCTCTACGTGCTCGACCGTCGCGCGCAGAAGGTCGTGCACCTCGCGGACCTGCCTTCGGCGGGGGACACGGCCTATCCGGCGGTGGTGCGCAGCGGGCCGCACCGCTTTCTGATCGCGAACTACTCCTCGCCGCTGGCGGACCCCGAGCGGAGCTGGATCCGGGGGCAGCTCAGCGACGAGGGGACGCAGATTTACCTGATGGAGCTGCGCTTCGTACGGAGGTGAGGGCGGCGCTGACGGCGAGCGACGCGGTGCCGTGCCGCAGGCGGGCGCGGCCCGGGCCGGTCAGCGGCAGCCGACCCCGCCGCGCGCGTTCTCGTAGTGGTTGATGTCGTAGATCGAGCGCTGGCTCTCGGTCCCCTGCTTCGCGGCCGTCGAGCCGCACGGGGTGCAGGGCTGGCCGGGGCGGTCCCCCGGTAGACCCCATTCCACGAGGAGGAGCGTGGAGGTCTTCCAGCCCGACTTGGTGTTGCCGAGGTAACGCCCCACCGCCGGCGAGGAGTCGATGATCCGCCGCCCGGCGTAGGGAGCCTGCTCGTAGCGCGAGCCGGGACCGCCGTCCTCGACGTAGACCACGACGCAGCGGCCGTTCTCGGTGTTGGTCACGCGGAGGGTCGCGCCGCAGCCGAAGCGCTGGGCCCCGGCCACGTAGAAGTACTCGGGGTTCGGAAAGCTCATCGTGTCGGCGGCCGGCTTCAGGTTCCCCTTGGCGTCGAAGAAGTAGCTCTTCACGCGGCCGACGACGGTGTCGTAGCCGTACGAGACGGTCCCCTTGACCCAGGGGATCTTGGGCACGTGGGGGTCGGCCCAGCCGCTGCACTTGAGGAACTGCGGGGTCTGTCCGTCCAGGCACTTCTTCTGGTGGTCGTCGTACATGCAGCACCAGTTCGAGTAGTGCGTGAGCAGCCCGCCGCAGCTCGTGCCGCGGCCCCAGGTGGACTTGTCCGCCGAGGTGCCGAACTCCGAGATGAAGTAGTAGCCGTCCGACGAGAGGCTCCAGTCCATCCAGTCGCAGGTGTCGGTCTCCGTGGTGGGCTTCGGCTCCTGCTTGCCGGGGAGCGTGGCCATGCAGGCGGCTCCCGGGGGACCCACGCGCCCATCGCCCGTCGGGGGCTTTCCGCCGCCGTCGGTGACGGCCGGGCCGCCGTCGGTGGGGACCGCCGCGCCTCCGTCGGTGACGGGGGTGATCGGCCCGCCCGCCTCGCTCCGCCGGATCGGCTCCTGCTGCGTGCCCGTCTCGGCGCTCCCGCCGTCCGAGCGGCCCGCGCTCGAGGGGAGCGTGCCGCCACAGCCGGCAGCGAGCAACGCGAGGACGAGGCCCGAGGTGACGCGTCTGAACATGCATTCCTCCGGTTTTGGGCCGGGGAGTGCACTGGTCGTGCCGCGCACAGCAGGTGGCTCGCGACCGGTCCGGTCGAGCGCTTACGGCCGGTTGCAGGTCCGACCGAGGCCGGCCCGGTCCGGGGTGACTTCCCGGGCCACCGGAGGGCTCGCGCACCTTCGGACCAATGGATGTTGGAGGGGGGCTAGATCGTGAGGAGGAACGAGGCCACCGCCGTCACGCCGCCGGACACGTAGTTCGGCGTCAGCGGGAACACGAGCTCGAGCTTCGCCCCGAGGCCCACCCGCCGACCCGGACCTCGGTAAAGCCAGGAGAACGAGGGGGCGAGGTTGAAGATCTGAGCGCTGGGGCCCCCGTAGCCGGTGAAAATCTCGTACTTCGCTCCAAGGCCGGGAAGGAGACACGACCGAGCCAGGTAGATGGGCAGCGCTATCTCGGGCCCGAGGCGCAGCGCGAAGGCCGGGTTCTGGCTGGCGATCAGCACGCCGAAGTTTGCCGTGAGGATCGTCAGCGCGAACCAGCGCCAGCGGAGCAGAAAGAAGCTCGTGCCTATGTCGGCGGTACCGAAGGCCGCCCCGCCGAAACTGCCGCCGCCCCCTCCAAGCCCGAGGAGAAAGTAGATCGTTCCCATGTCGGGCTCGTCGGGTGACGGCGAGGGGGCGGGGGACCGCGTCCGTTCGGCCTCGCCGGTAATCTGTACCTGCGGTGTCGCGCTGGCGACGGAGGGCGATGTCGGAGGCGACGCGACCGGCGCAGGTGCCGGCGTTGGGGCGGGCGCTGGCGCGGGCGCTTGGGCAGGTGCCGGTGAGCGCGCCGCGCTCGCGGGGGTGAGCTGCTTGACGGCCGTCTCCAGCGCGGTGACCAGCGCGTCCTCGGTGCACTCGGCGCTCCCCGTGGCGGCGCTCTCGGCGGTGGAGGTCTTCAGATCGTAGAGCGTGAGGCTGATGCGGCAGCTCGTGCCCAGCTTGATGAGCTGCGTGGTGAGCGCCTTCTGCGCCGCCAGCTCGCGTCCGATGTCGATCTGGCAGGATTGCTCGTAGCACTTCTTGTAGGAGTCCTGCTTCTGCTGCCCGAGCCGCGACTTGATCTGGCTGCGCGGCACGATCTGATAGCGCCCGGTGGCGACGAGCGTGGAGCCGAGGTAGTCGCTCAGCCGATCCAGCGTCTCATCCGCGAGCGCCACGCCCTTGGCCTCGACGTTGAACACGGCCACGATCGGTTGCCGCGCCTCTGCGGCTCTCGTCGCGCACAGGACGAACCCGGCGGCGGCCATCGTCGCGAATGCAGTCCTCATGGAGTCCTCGGATGGTGAGTGCGAAGGAGAGCCCAGCATGCGGGTAGCCACGGACCGGGAACAAGCACGTGAGTCGGGCAGATCGTGGGTCGGGCAGGTGGCGTCAGACGCAGCGCCCTCGACGACGACGCCCTAGCGCGCGACGACGAAGGAGACCAGCCCCTCGAGACCGTCCCCGGCCGCACCCGTCGACGCGACCGGGACCACGAAGTCGAGCTTCACCCCGAGGCCGGCGCGCCACCCGGGTCCGCGATGGATCCAGGACACCGAGGGCACCAGAGGGAAGAGCCCGAGGCTTTCGTGTCTGAAGCCGGAGAGGAGCTCGTACTTCAGGCCGAGGCCGAGCAGCAGACACGAACACCCGAGGTAGATCGGAAAGGCGGCCTCGGGACCCAGGCGGACGACGAAGCCGAGGTTTCCGCCGCCCGCCGCCGCATCGACGTGCACGCCAAAGGCTGTGAAGGCGAACCACCGCCAGCGGACCTGATAGAAGCCGAGGCCGGGGCTCATGGCCACGAAGTTGGTTCGCTCGAAGCGCCCCACGCCAGGGCCTACGGCGAACAGTACGTAGATCGTGTCCAGGTCGGGCTCGGCGGTCGTGGCCGGCGGGATCGTGGAGCCCGTGGTAGCGGTGTTCTTCGCCGCGGCCGGTGCGGAGCAGAGCAGGAGTCCGGCGAGAACGAGCGCGACGACGGCCTTCGACGCCGCCGTCATGGCGTGGAGACGAGCGGGTTCGCGCCCCGCCCTCAGGGGAGTTTCCGATGAACGATGGTTCCCACGTCACCGACCGCGAAGAGCTCCGTGGAGAAGGGGAACATCGCGCGGACGGGGGCCTGCGTGGCGGTGCGCATTGGGGCCGGGTCCATCGGGTAGCGCCGAGGTCCCCACCAGATCTCGTTCGGGCCGAGGGTCACGCAGGTCTTCGGCCCCGTGCCGAACGGGGATGGCAAGAGTGAGCGCGTGCTCCACGTGGTCCCGTCAAAGACGAGAATCCGCCCGTTGTCGCCGACCACGGCCAGGGTCGCTGCACCGTCGCTGCACACGGCGGTCAGCGGGTTGCGCGTTCCCGCGAAGCCGCTCACGCGGTCGTACGGATTGACGTCCGACCAGGATGTTCCATCGAAGGTCACGATGCGACCGTTGCGACTGAGCAGCACGAGCTTCTGGGGCGCGAGCCCCGTGACACTCACGAAGTCGTAGCTGTAGTAGTGCGGGATACGCGTCCAGCTCTGCCCATCGAAGCGCGCCAGGAACCCCGCGTCGCCCACGGCGTAGGCCTCGTTCGGGCTCCGGGCGAAGAGGTCGTTGATCGGGACCCCCGGGGAAGGCAGGGCCCGGGCCGAGCTGCTGTCGGAGAAGAACACGTGGGCGGCGCTGCCAGGTCCTGCGTGCCCCCAGGCGAAGGCGGAAGACGGCCCGCTCCCCCTCACGCGGTCGAAGGTCGCGGTCGTCCCCGACGGGATCAGCCGCCAGGTCTTGCCGTCGAAGCGTGCGAGGGTGCCGCTCGTACCGGCCGCGTACACGCTGCTCGCGCTGGCGCCCCAGACGTCGTGGAAATCCTCGAGCGTGATCCCTGAGCGGAGCCACGTCCACCGCGTCCCGTCGTACCGATAGAGCCCGCTGCGGTTCACGTTCCCGCCGGCGGCGAGGAGATCTTTGGTGCCCTTCCCCCAGACGAAGCTGCACGGCATCGGTGCGTCGAGATAGGTCCAGCCCGTTCCATCGAAGACGCTCGGAGTACTCGGAACCGCACTGAGCAACGTCGACGAACCTAGCATCCAGAGGCGCTGGCCTGGCGGACGTGCGCTGGCACGGACAGTCCACGAGACCCCATCGTAGTGCCACAGACGAACACCGCTATCGGCGTAGATGTCGGTGGGAGAGGTGCCCGCAATCGATTGGAAGAGATCCGACGTAGGCACCGTGACGAGCTGCCAGGCCTGGCCGTCGAAGCGTCGGAACTGCCCCGCAGGCTGGACGAACGGGTTCTGAGGAGACGGAGACGGGCCCCCACTGACCCACAGGTTCGTTCCGGAGGTCCCCCAGATCCCTCTCAGGTTCCAGTCACGGGTATCGGGCATGGGCAACCAACTCGTGCCGTCGAAGCGGTGGACGGCGGCCGTGCCGTTGGCGCATCCGGGAGTCGAACACAGGGCATACACCTCCGATGGCGAAAAGCCGAATACGCGGCTCGGGCCTGTGCCGGCGGCGGCGGCGCTGAACGTGGACCCGTCGTAGTGAAGGACGGCGTTGGACGCATAGTCCGGGACAAATATGTGACCTGCGGCGCCCCAGATGTCGCCGTACGAGCCTGGCCGTTCGTAAGCTACGCTCCACGTCGTGCCATACCGGAGGAAGGAGTGGGTTTCCTGGCCTTGGGCGTCCGTTGCCCCGGAGGCGACGACGAGGACCTCCGAGCCCGAGAGACCCCACACCAACCTGTAGTTCCACGCCGGGGGAGTAGGGCTCATCCAGCACCAGCCACTCCCCTCGCAGATCTCGCCCTGGGCCGGCGGCAGCGAGCCGTCGGCGGAGACGCCGGCCTCGTGTGGTGCGGCGTCGTGCGCACTGGCGTCGAGGGGCGAAGCAGCGTCGAGGCGCGAAACGTCAGGGATCGCGAGATCGCGGGGCGGGGCGTCGGTAGGCACGGTCTCGCGCCAGAGTGCGTCGCGTGGACCGCCGTCCAAGGCGCGCACGTCGGGCGCCTTCGCGTCGTCGACGCGGCCATCGTGTATGGACTGATCAGCCGGTGTCCCATCGCCCAGGCGGCCATCGGGGCGCTGCCCGTCTCCGGGGTTTCCGTCGGCGCGCGGCCCATCGCCCGGCGTGAGGTCCGCGGCCGCGATGGCGTCGCGACCCGGCGACCCGTCTCTCGAATCGCAACCGCCGCCAAGGAGCGCGAGGCCGAGCACCACGAGCGCACGTGTCGCTGCTCCGTGGCGACGCAGGTTGGGGGCGAACTTGTGTGCCATGTTGATTTCTCGCCTATGGTCCCTTGCCCGGCTATTGACCCTCGATCGCGGCCCATGCCCGAGGCGCAGGGCCGCCCCTGCCGCGAGGTGCCACCCGCTACGCGGGGACACCGTTCACCCAGCGCTCGAAGAGCTCGCGTGCGAGCTCGCGCCAGACGATCAGGTTGTCCGCGCCTCCCGGCCAGAGTCCGGACGCTGCCCAGCCGATGATGTGCGAGACGTGTCCGTTATGGGATCCAACGCCGTCCGCGCTCGTGCCGTACGCGGGATCGACCTGTTCATTCGCACCGCCATTGTAGCACTATGATGGTCATATTCAATGCATGACAATCCCGATGAGGGTCTACTCTGAGTGCCGGACGTGATGCTCCATGCAGGGGCGTTGGCGTTCGACACAGTGGTCGAGCCTCGCAGCTCCGCGAGAGGTTTCGATGGCGGATGCCGCCGTCAGCCCGAGGAGATGAGCGGGTTCGCGCAGCTCGGTCGGGGGAGCGTGGGCTTGCCGCCGACCCACCAGTTCCTGGTGTAGCCGCAGCGATAGATCACAAGCCCGTCTTGACCCGGGGTGACGATGTCCAGCTCGGACCGCTCGAAGGTGAGATCGAAGCGGGCAGGGGTGCCACCCGGGAGCTGATACAAGCCGTCGAGCGGCTGACCGCCCGGGGTCGCCACGCTGCTCGCGAGGGTCAGTCGCAGCCGCTGCGAGGGGTCCCAGAGGGGCAGGGTGTGGAGCATGAGGCCCGTCGAGCGAACGGCGGGGCCGCCCGGGTAGAGCGCCGGCGCGATGCTCTGCCCGGTCCCGAGGTTGGTCAGCGTCAAAGCCCCCGCGAGCGACAGCGAGGAGACCGCCTCGGTGAACTCGATGGCCACCGTCGTTTGACCCGGGCCCGCCTTGCCCGAGCTGCCTCCGCCCCCCGACTTGAGGATGATCTCGCGCACCCGCAGCCGCGAGCCGACGTAGAAGTGCGTCAGCTCGCCGTTCGCGGCCCCGTAGACCTCGTAGTCCGGGTGCGGTGCGAGGCGGACCCCGTACTCGTGCTCCCTCACGAGCGGCGCGGCCGGGGAGAGCTTGAGCATCGTCCATCCCCTGTCGCCGTCCGGCGTGCCCACGCCGAGGCTCGTGGCGACGGCCTGCCCGGTGGTGAGGTCCCAGAGCTCGAGGTGCTTGGCCAGGGCGGTAGCGGCCTGGGTGGGAATGCTCGCGTTGCCCAGGCCGCCGGCCAGGGTCACGAAGAGCTGGAGCTCAGGTGCCTGATCCGAGGCACCAGCGACCGGCCCCCACACGCCGACCATCGCCTTCCCCGAGGAGCTGCTGCTGCCGCCGCTCCCGCAGCCGGAGCCGCACGCGACAAGCAGCATGGCCGCCAGGGCGCTTTGCCGCAGCCAGGACCGCGAGAGCAAAGGAATGGGGCGAGCGCCGTTGAGTGTGCGACCCATCGCATGGCTCCAGAGCTGAAGAGGAAGCGTGGCGGAGTGGACCCCCAGATCCGCCAGACGAGACTCTTTCACCATAGCGGGCTATGGGAGAGCGTTCAACGCGATATCGCCCTGGACCGAGTGATCCCGCCCGTCACAAAGCGATCCAAACGCCGCCGCACGCCTACTGCGGCTCCGGCGTGGCGCAATTGCTAGCGCCGTAGGAGCTTGAGGGCACGCAGCGCGTCTCGGGCTGGACGGGGCCGGTCGGTGTCCACCACCTGTTCGAGATGCAGAGGTAGGCGACCATGGCGCAGGGCTGCTCTCCGAACATCGCGCGTGCATCGGCCTTCGAGAAGCGCAGCACGAAGTCCGAGGGCGGTTGGCCTTCGCCGCGGTAGGCGCCGTCGAGGCGGTGGCCGGTCACGGACCTCGCGGTCGACGCCACCCGCAGGGTGAGGGGATGTTCGGGACTCCACGCGCCCTGGAGCGGCGGGCCGATCTCGACTCCAGCTATCGCGCCGCCGCGCGCCCGGACCGCGGCGGGCCCGCTCTTGCCGGTGACGTCGTCCACGAGGGTGATGGCTCCGAGAGTCGTGGTGATCTCCATGGGCTCGGAAAAGACGATGTTGGCTTGCCGTTTCTGATCCTCGAGTGGTGGTACCGGGATGAGCATCGCCTCCACGACCCGTGGTCGCGCTCCGACGTAGAAATGGGTCATCTCCGTAGGCTGGTCCGGCCCGTAGAAGTACTCCGGGTTGGGCTCGATGCGGAGGCCGTAGGCATGTCCCGTGACGAACGGACCGTCTTTGGGCCGGAACGACACTTCCCCCTCGTGGTACTCCTCGTCGTACCAGAGGAGCTCGGCTGTAAGCGCGAGCTTCATCCCGGTCGTGAGGTCCCAGAGCTCGAGATAGCGCAGCAGGTCGGCAACCAGCAGCCGGGCGCGCGGATCGACCCTCTTGTAGAAGCTGAAGCTCACGCGGAGGTCGGCCTCCGGACGCACGGCGGAAGCCGCAAACCCCGGCACCTCGATGCTGAGCCACGCCTTCGTGGGCGAGGGTGGCACTGGGACCTCGGGGCTACCGCAGCTAACGACGCCGCATACACCGCCGCAAACAACCCCGACGAGTAGCAACCGGTCTAGGCGCTCCGATCCACCACGGCGCACGCTTGAAGGACTCCCCCCCGAGGGAAACAACGACAGTTCCACGATAGCTGGGCTGCCGGAGGCGTCAAGGGCGAGCGCTGCGGGTGCGATCAGAGTGAGAGGCAGGTCCGGCAGCTTCGCGTGGGTCGTAGCGGCTCGGATTTCATTTTGGCGCTCCGGGGTGCAGCCAAGTGAAACTGGCGATTGCCGGCATCGCAGTGCCCCATCAAGGCTCCGGCGTGGGGCAGTTCCCGCCGCCCGGCCCCTGGTTGGCTAGTACGCAGCCCGTCTCGGGGACCGTCGGACCGTTGGGAGTCCACCAATCCGTCGAGATGCAGTAGTACCGGACCGTGGAGCAGGGTTGTTCACCGAAGATCGCGTGCGCGTCGGCCTTCGAGAAGCGCAGCACGAAGTCCGAGGGCGGCTCGCCTTCGCCGCGGTAGGTCCCGTCGAGGCGACGGCCACTGGCAGAGGTTGCCGTGGAGGCTACCCGCAGCGTGTGCGGATGCTCGGGGCTCCACGCGCCCGTGATAGGTGGGCCGAGCTCCACCGCGAACATTTCGGTCCCACGTGGGACTACCTTGCCTGGCCCACTCTTGCCGGTGACGTCGTCCACTAGCGTGATCGCCCCGAGGGTCGTGGTGATCTCCATGGGCTCGCTAAAGAAGATGTTCGCCTGTCTCTTCTGACTCCCGAATTGCGGGACAACGTTGATCATCGCCTCTACGACCCGAGGGCGCGCCCCGACGTAGAAATGGATCATCTCCGTAGGCTGGCCCGGCCCGCTAAAGTACTCGGGGTTGGGCACGATGCGGAGGCCGTAGGCGTGTCCCGTCGCGAACGGACCGTCCTTCGGACGCATCGACACCTCCCCTTTTCGGTACTCCTCGTCGTACCAGACGAGCTCCGCCGTCAGCGCAAGCTTGGCGCGGGTCGTCAGGTCCCAGAGCTCGAGGTAGCGCAGGAGGTCGGCGACCAGCATTCGGGCGCGCGGGTCGACCCTCTTGTAGAAGCTGAAGCTTACTAGGATGTCGGTATCCGGTGTTACGGCGGAGGCTGCAAATCCCGGTCTTTCGACGCTGAGCCAGGCCTTCGTGGGCTCGGGTGGCACTGGGACCTCAGGGCTGCTGCAGCTCACTAAGGCACTGGCGGCTGTGAAGATTAGGGCGCTTGCTGCTCGGAACGATGGAGCCGCTCGGTGGATCATCTGGCTCGCTCACGGTGTGGCGGAGACACAGACGGGGCTCCGCGCGACGGGCGCGTTGCCCGTCCACCAGCCGAAGCGGCTGCAGTGAAACAGGGCCGTGCCGGTGGACGGAAGAACCTTCTTCAGGGTTCCAGTTGAAAGAACATACTCGAAGGCCTGAGGGGTACCCGCCGGCTGCTGCGCTTTGCCGTCGAGACCCGCGCCCTTCGCCGAGGTTGCGGAGGCCTCGACACGAAGGCGGTGATCTTGGCCCGTATCCCAGCCGACCGAGGCGCCGAGCACGACCGTGAAGCGCGGCGAGGGGTCTGCCCCTTCGTTCGACGGTACGAGGGTCAGCCGCGTCCCGGTTAGCGTGTTCGTGATGCTCATGGCAGTCCGCACCGCCGTGCTGCGCATCGGCTCGGAGAAGCGCACGCTCAGGGTCGCCTGAACCTGAGGCAGGTAGGTCGGCGGCCGTCGAACGGCGCCGCGTTTGAGGATGACCTCGGCCACACGGGGACGCGAGCCCACGTAGAAATGGGTCAGCGTGCCATCGCTCGCGGCTGTGCTGTACTTCGGGTGGGTGGCCAGCCGAACGCCGTACTCGTGACTGACCTGCAGCGGCGCGGAGGGCTTCAGAGCGATGACCCACCAGCCCGAGTCGTGGGACAGCGTCGCGGCACCGAGCACGTGGCCGAGCTTCGTGCCGGAGGTGATGTCCCAGAGCTCGAGCGACGCGCCGAGGTCGGCCGCGGCCTGCGTGACGCGTTGGCGGTTGCGGAACGCTCCCACCGTCAGGAGAACCTGAGTGTCGGGTTCTAGCCCGGAGGCCCCCGGCGACGGGCTCATGATGCCGAGTCCAACCACATCCGCCGGGATAGGCGTCGTCGCGTGGGCGTGCTGCACCAATCCGGTCGTGGCGATCAGAAACAGGGCAGCACCGTAGGCTCGCAGCACGGTCGTTCTCCTTGACGGGGTCGCGTTGGCCGAGTCGTTCATGGCGTCGATCTCCCGCTCACTGTCCCATGGTCGTGTCATCGGGCCACTGGGAGGGGCTGCAGCTACTCATCTCCTGATTCGTGCACTCATAGAGTTCTACGTGGCGGTTGAAGGGGTACCCTCCGGCGCGGGGTATGCCGCTGAGATGGGCTGGCCAGTAGCGGGCGGGCGAGGCCGGCGCATCGAGCCCAAAGTAGAGCTCAAGGTTCGCATCGTTCAGCAGTCGCGACCAGGAGGAGACGAGGTGCTCGCCCCAGAACAACTGCCGGGGGTGGTCCCAGTTGCGCTCGCTGCCACCGTTCCAGTCACCCGCCGAGCTATAGCCCCAGTTGTAGCTCGTGCACGCGACGGCCAGGTAGTCGTTGTGGTCGTTCGACACGAAGACGGCGCTGTGCATGAGGGAGTGGCCGCAGGTGGGTGACCCATCGCTCGATCGGAACTCGTCCTGCAACCACAAGAGGCAATGACCCCATTCGTGGGCCATGACGGTGCCGGCGTGTTGAAGCTGCTTCTTCGTCGCGTCGTCGTAGAGATATTGCCCGTTGTAGTACTGCCCGTTGCAGCCGAAATTCGATTCGGCGATGGCTGTCCGGTTGGCCCGGTGTCCAAGCACCCGGCAGTAGCCCTCGGCGTTCGCCGGTAAGACCGCGCCCCCTGGGTTGTCCACGACGAGCGAGTCCTTGTGGGCGGTGCTGAAGGCGCCCACGTCCTGGACGTTCCAGTGCAGGTAGAAGCGCGGGATGAGCGACGTGCCGTTCGTGAAGCCGTAGTAGGCCTGCGCGGCCGCGAGGAGGCTCCTCCGCACGTTCTTCACTCGCATCTGGTTGCAGGCGTTGTTGACGTCGGTGAAGTTCGTCGGTGGCACGGCCACGCGGATGGCGCCGCTGGCAGGCAGCGGGGGATTGGTGGTCGTCTGGCGGTTAATGCGCAGCCGGAAGTGGCCCGCGCCGCCCGCCGGGAAGGCGTTCGGGGAGGACCGGATCGTCACGTAGACCCACCGGTCGTAGCCCGAGGGGTCGACGCGGCGCATCACATCACAACCGCCGGGTCGCTCCTCGATGGGGCAGTCTGTGAATGGGGTGTGGGTGCCCAGCAGCGCGTGGCCCGCGTCGGCCTCCTGAACCGGGTCGATGTACACCTCCGGCGCGAAGCCGCGCGTCAAATCCGTGGGCGTGGTGCGCAGGACGTGCACGTAGTAAGCCGAGTCTGCTCGTTGCCAGAACTTCACGTAGATGGCGTCGGTCGGTCCGATGAGCACGCCCTGATAGGGCTCGTTGGCCAGGACCTCCACGGCGCGGGGCTGCTGCACGTCCTGTACGCAGGTAGCGGTCACGTTCTCGAGGGTCCACCCCTGGAAACCACTGACGCTCGTATCGGTAGTGAAGATCAAGCGATAGCGGCCCGTGGCGCCGCTCTGCGAACGGAGGGGCGCGTAGGGGCCGAGTCCCCACGGCCCGAAATATCCGGTGAACTCCGAATAGCCCGGGCCCGTCGCATGCTCCAAGGTCAGATTGTCCCAAAGAACCTCGATGTAGTTCAGCACCGGCATGCCGAAGGTCATTGTGGCGACGGCCGGGCTCACCAGGATGTCCGTGCGCGCGACCTGGTTATTCTGGTACCAGCCGCCGTTGCCCTGGTACGGATGCCGCGTCTCGAACTCGCGGTGGGTCAGCCTGAAGGGGATGCCGTCCGTGGGCGTACAGGTGGTGAGATGCCAGGTGGCGGCCTTCTTGCTGCTAATGGCGAGAGGCGCGTCACCGCAGCCGGAAAGCGCCAGCAGGAGCAGGGACACGCCAGGGAGCGTAGCCCTTACCGCACGACGGGCCGCGTAAACACGCGAAAATCCCGAGGGGGGGGGATAGGTTAGCTTCATCTGGATTCTCCCCAAGGCAAGAATAACGACAAACTCATGATACACGGCGTAACACGTAGGTCAAGCGTTTTCCTACGAGCATACGGTGACCTGCGGCGCCGTTAATCGCGCAATGTTTGCGTGATAGCCGCTGCGCTATGGCCATATGGCACTGCCGGCCGCGTGCACTACCCCGATTTGCCGCTCCCCCCCACGCCCCCATCCCGGCTCCCGCCTCCGTCGGCCCCGCCACTCACGCCCCCTACGCCGCCGTCGGACTCCATCTCCTTGTCGAGCTCCTTATCGATCGCGGAGTCGTCGCAGTCGGGGTCGTTCGGGACCTTCTCGTCGCAGAGGCCGTCGGACTTGGCCCCCGCGCCGGGCTTCTTGCCGTCCGTCGACTTGCCGTCGGCGGGCTTGCCGGCCTTGTCGGGCGTGGCCTTGCCCTTGGCGGGGGTCGCGGCGGGCCCACCCTTTGGCGTCGTGGCCTGATCCTTGGGCACGCCGAAGAGCGAGAGGGGTTCGACGTAGGTGATGACGGCGAGCGCGACGATCGACAGGAGGAGATAGATCTGCACCGCCTTGTAGAGCCGCATGATGGGCTGGCGGAAGCGGAAGCTGGAGATGAAGAGGTTCATTCCGACGGGGGGGGTGTTGAAGCCGATCTCCAGGTTGATGAGGAAGATGATCGCCAGGTGGATCGGGTGCACGCCGAAGTCGGCGGCGAGCGGCATGATGAGCGGCACGACGATCACGATGGCCGAGAAGATGTCCATCATGCAGCCGACGATCAGCAGCAGCACGTTCAGCGCGAGCAGGAAGACCACCTTGCTGGTGATGAACTTGCGGAAGAACTCCACGATGAGCTGCGGGATCCCCTGGTCGACGAGGAAGTTCGTCAGGCCGAGCGACGCGCCGACGATCACCAGGATCGCGCCGCAGAGGACCATGCTCTCCTTCGTGATGCGCGGCAGGTCGCGGAGGGGGTGCACGTCGCGGTAGATCAGCACCTCCACGATCAGCACGTAGAGCGCGGTCATGGCCGCCGCCTCGGGGACCTTCAAGATACCGGTCAGGATGAAGATCGTGAGCAGGATAGGCAGCAGCACCTCGGGGAGGGCCTTCCAGAGGGCGACGAGGGCCCCGGGCCCGTCGAAGGGGACGCGCGGCACCTTGTACTTGATCCCGACGTAGACGCAGAAGAGGGCCACGATCCCGACGTCGATGAAGCCCGGCACGAGTCCCGCGATGTAGAGGCGCGTGATATCCACGCCGGCCACGTAGCCGTAGACGATGACCGGCAGGCTAGGCGGAAAGATGAGGCCGCGGCTGCCGCCCGTCGTGATGAGGCCGAGCGCGATATCCCGCGGGTACTTCTGCTGCAGGAGCACCGGCAGGAGGAGGCCACCGAGCGCCACGATGGTGATCCCCGAGGCGCCCGTGAAGGTGGTGAAGAAGGCGCAGGCGAAGAGGGCCACGATGGCCATGCCGCCGGGCATCCAGCCGAGGAGCGCGCGACTCACCGCCACGAGCCGCCGCGGCGCCCCGCTTTCGGCCAGCAGATAGCCGGCGAAGGTGAAGAAGGGGATCGTGATCAGCGTGTCCATCTGGACCAGCTTGCTGATCTCGCCCGTCACGTCGGCGGGGGGGCGCCCGTGCGTGAGAAAGCCGTAGAGCGCGACCCCCGAGATGACGAGGAAGAGCGGCGCGCCGAGGAGTCCGAACAGCGCGAGGAGCGGATAGCCCAGGATCATCGCTTCTCCCCTCCGTGCCCGTCACCGCCGGCCTGCCGCTCCATCTCGTCGAGCGCGTCGTCTCCCTCGAGGATCGTCTCGTCCTTCAGCTCCCAGGGGCGGTTGGTGACCAGGCTCCCCGCGTCCCGCACCAGCCGGAGCAAAAAGTGAAACCCGACCAGGCCGAAGCCGATGGGGAGCGCGAGCTGCGCGAGCCACGGGGGAAAGGTCCCTTCCGTGAGCTGCTGGCCGAGCTGCCGGCCGGACGTCCAGCCGGTGGGGATGGTGTCCTTCCACGAACCGAGGGTGGCCTGGTAGGCCTGCCAGCCGCCGCGCACGAGAAATCCGCAGGCGACCACGGAGAAGAGGTTGAGCAGGACGCGCAGGCCGTACTGCGCGCGCCCCTTCAGCGCCCGCGAGAAGAGGTCGATGTTCAGGTGGCGGCCTTCGCTCGTGGCGATCGCCGCGCCGAGGAGGCCGAGAAGGAGCGTCAGGTGCTGCAGCGAGATGTCGGCCCAGTCGAGGCCCGTATCCCAGACGTTGCGCAGCAGCACCTGGAGCGAGGCGAGCAGCACCATGCCCACGAGGAGGAGCGCGAGGATCACCTCCTCGGTCTTGGCGAGCGCACGGTCCAACCGGGTCAATAGGTGCACGGTTCACCTCGGACGAGCGGGAGGGCGGGCTGGAACGCCGAACGGTGTTCCAGGCGTGGGGACTACTTGGCCAGCTTGAGCACCTTGTCGTAGAGCTCCTTCGGGTAGTAGCGCGGCACGAAGGAGAGTCCGACGGCGGTGGCCGCCTTCCGGAAGGCCTGCTTGTCCGCCTCGGAGACCTGCACCACCTCGAGCCCCTCGGCCTTGAGGGTCTCGAGCGCCTTGTCGTTGTCCTGGCGGATGCGCTTGATGAGCACGCGGTGGGCCTTGTCGGCGAGGGTCCTGAGGATCTTCTGCTGCTCGGGGGTGAGCTTGTCGAAGACGGCCTTGGTGATCACCGTGGCGCCGTTGGCCACGCCGAAGGACGCGTCGAGCATGTACTTGACCTTGGTGTGCCACTGCAGGGCCATGCAGCCGTAGGGCGAGGTGTAGACCGTGTCGATGATGCCGGTGTTCAGCCCGGGGAGGACCTGCGGCACGCCGAGGAGCCGCGGCGAGACGCCGAGCGCGCGCAGCATGGCCTTGGGGAGCGGGTCGTCGGTCCAGGCCCAGACCTTCTGCTTCGCGATCTCCTTCAGGCTGCCGATCTTATTCTTGGAGAAGAGGTAGATCTTGCCGATCTCCCCCCAGCCGAGGAGCACGTAGCCCTTCTCGAGGAAGGTGGCCTCGAGCTCCGCCCGCAGCTGGTCGCGCACGCGGTCGAGCAGGGCGTAGTCCACGAAGAGGGTCGGGATCTGCAGCACCAGCACCTTCGGGTTGAGCTGCTGGAGCCCGACGGTGGTGAAGGCGCCGCCGTGGACCTGCCCCGTGCGCATCTTGCGCACCACGTCCACCTCGTCCCCCTGCACCTGCCCCGGGTAGAAGTGGAGCTTCACCTCGCCCTTGGTCTGCTGGGCCACCATGGCCTTCATCTTGTTCAGGACCTGCATCCAGACCGAGCCGCGAGGCGCGAGCGTGGCGATCTTGATCTCGGTCTCCGCGCGAGCGGCGGGGGCGAGCGCGAGGCACAGCGCCAGCGTCGCGCCGAGGGGGGACAGGGTGCGCATGATCATTCTCCCAGTGCGGCTAGAACATCTCGTCGATCTTGGCCAAGGCCCGGCGGGCCCGGCGCTGGGCGACGACGTTCGCGAGTTTCTGGTCGGGGTCGATGGAGAGGTCCGCGTGCACGACCTCGTCGAGGAGCTTCTTGTAGAGGGCCTTGTCCTGGAGCTGCACGGCGAGGGTCGTCGCGTACATCACGTGGATGAGGAGAAAGCGCCGCCCGGTGAGCGAGAGCGCGCGCTCGAAGTGCTTGCGCGCCTCCTCGGGCTCGCCCCCGAGCATCTTGGCCGTGCTGCCCTTCATCGCGCCGAGCACCATGTGGCTGCCCGCGTGGTAGTAGGCCTCGTCGAGCTCGACCGCGCGCCGGACGAGGGCCTTGACCTTGGGGAGCCGCGAGATGAGCTGCACGTCGTCGCGCCCGAGGTTGATCGCGCTGCCGAGGGGCATCCCGGTCCAGAAAAGGCCCACCGCGTCCTCGGGCTCCATCTTCGCGAGCGCCGCCAGCAGCTCCGGCTCGCGCCCCTTCTCGACGACCTGGGTGATGCCGGGGTGGCGCAGCTCGAGGAGCTGCAGGCCGTAGCGGTAGCCGCGGAGGTAGGTGTTCTTGGCGCGCAGGCGCAGCTCCTCGGCGGCGGGGCTGTCCTCCTCGGCGGACTCCCAGCGGTCCTCGAGGACCACCATGGCGTAGGAGGTGAAGGCCTGGGCGGCCATGAGCAGCAGGTCCTCGCTGTCGGGCCCGGTCTGAAGGAAGCCTTCGATCATCTTGACGTTGGGGGGGAGCGCCGCGGCGGCGAGCTCGTAGTCCCCTTCGCGCTCGAAGGCCGGCATCCCCTTCTTGAGGATGGTGGCCGTCTGATCGAGGGCCATGCGTTGAAAGCTGCAGCCGGCACTGCCGGCGAGCCCGAGGAGGGCGAGGGTCGCGACGCGTTTCATGGTTCAACCAGGCTGGTGGCGGCGCGCATCATGGGCCGACCGAAAGCGGGACGTCAAGGGCCGAGGGGGCCTTCCGCAGGGCGGACGGGGCGTTCGTGGGCGGGGACGCCGAAAATCGGTCGCGAGCCGCTCGAACCGTGGCGAAGGCACCGGCGCGGGCCGACGCGGACGCGCGTGGCCGAGGAACAGTCTCCGCGGCTTACGGCCGTGGGCGCGGGGGGAATGACCTTTGCACAGTGGGCCCGACGCAAGCCACGTTCGTGTGGAGGAGGTAAGCGTCATGGGACTCGTGCGCCGTCGCGTGGTCGTGTGGACGGGAGCGCTCGCGCTTTTGGCCGTGGGGCAGCCCGCCTCGGCGAGGCGGGTCGTCTCGCGGGCGTCGTCAGTCGAGGCGCGGGAGCTCGCGCGCTTCGTCGTGCGAAACCTCGCCGGGCTGCAGCTGCCGGAGGCGGCCCCTGGAGGCGTGCACCTGACCTCGCGGGCGATCGAAGACATGGTTCGCGGCGTGAACCCCGCCGGACAGCCGATCCGGTTCAAGTTCAACGACCACGGCCGGGTCGCCTCGTACCGGGTGGGCGATGTGATCTTCGACCCGCGGCCGCAGGACGTCTGGCAGCTGGCGGCGCAGCGGCTCTTCGACTTCAGCCTGCGGGCTCCCGGGGAGACGGTGGAGCTTTCGGCCAGCAAGCACGGCGCTGCCTGGCGCGTGACCATGACCGACGGCCTGGCCGCCGTCGCGCGGGACATCGACGCTCGCGGGCGCGTGGTGCGCACCCGGACGCTGTCGCTCCCCTGAGGGCCCGCGGTCCTCGCTCTCCGATTCGACGTCAGCCCCATCGACCCGCGGAGACTCTCGGGTGGCCACCCTGCGGCCAGGTGTGCGGATCCTCCGACACATGTTGGGGCCTCCGACTGGCACCTCGATTGCTATGGCGCTCGTTGAACGGCGGGATAGAGGTCGGTTCACGGCGACCGCCGGCACGGGAGAGGACAATGCGAAAGCAAGCGAAGATCGTGATGGTGGTGGTGCTGGGCTGGGCGAGCGGCTGCGGAGACGCGGCGTTCGAGGCGACGGGGGAGCTGACCCGACGGCGCATGGACACGTCGACCTACCCCTGTGTGATCAAGGGGAGCGGCTGCACCTGCGCCGCCCCGGCGTGGGATGCCAATCCGTCGCGCGAGCCGGGCGGCTACTGCGCCTACAACGCGATCTGGTCCAAGCTCTGCGACGGGAACTGCGTCGGTCAGACGATCCCCGCCTGGGCTCCGCAAGGGACCCCGGTGGCTCCGGCCTACGTGCCGCCTCCCGCGCAGGCCAACGGTTGCGTGCTGGACTCGGCCGGCTTCGTGAAGCACACCTGCCGCGACCCGTACTTCTGCTACGAGAACGAGTGCTGCGGGAACCGCGACGCGAACTGGTGCTTCTGCGTGGCGAATCAGACGGGACTCGCTCCGGCCGGCCGCTGCGTCGCGGGAGCCGTCGCTCCTGCGCCCGCCACGGCGACCTGCGATTCGCTCCTCGGGGGACCGGGGCTGAGCTGCTCCACCGGCTTCATCAGCGGCGCCACGAACTGCCCGGTTGGTAACGGGGCCTGGTCGTACTGCTGCCCGAAGGGGGCGCGCATCGAGAACGGCGCCTGCACCTTCGGGCCTTCGCAGCCGACGCCGCAGCCGATCATTCCGCCCTACACGCCGCCCGGTAGCTCGGTGGGCGCGAGCTGGGTTCAGTGGGTCGAGTGCCAGGGCACGAACTGCCCCGTGTACCGCTCCTTCGATTTCTCGGCCCCCGGCAACAACTTCACCATGACGGTGCAGGAGCAGGCGACCTACGGCAAGGTCATCCCGGCCTACGTGCGCAAGAGCCTCGGCGGCGGCGCTTACCGCTACGCCGTGTCGTGGGCCAACCAGGGCCCGGCGGGCAACGAGTTCCTCTTCCTCGACATCGGCGCGGGCTACGGGCAGTGGGCCTTCCGCCCCGACCTGGCCCGCTCGCAGGTCCAGGTTCCGAGCACGCTCCCCGCGCAGACCAAGCGCCACTGCCGCGTGCAGGGCGGCTGCCAGGTCGGCTACACCAACGACCTCGCCGACACCACGACCCGCGTCCTCGACAGCAAGGTGGACTGCGGCAAGTGGGTGAACGTGCTCTACCAGGATTCGCAGCTCCAGAAGTTCGTCGTCTCCGGACCGCAGGACATGCGCGAGCTGCAGGCGGCCGTGATGACCATCCCGATGAACTCCAGCGACTGGTCCACGGACCAGCCGACCGCGCAGCAGTGCGACCCGCTCGGCCAGACGGCTTTCGGCAAGTGCATCTACACCGGTGGCGTGTGGACCAATTGCCCCTGCGCGCCGTCGCGCTGCCCGGCCGAGGATGCGGCCTACGAGAAGTGCCGGACCGACAACCTGCACGTCTGCGGGCAGGGAACGGCCAAGGACAGCTACAACGGCCGCTGCGTGTGCTTCCAGCCCAAGCAGTACTGGAGCGAGGCCACGGGGTGCGTCGGCTCCAACGTGGCGAGCTGCACCGCGCCGGCTCCGAGCACCGGCCCCGGCGGCAACCCGCCCGCCGGTGGCAATCCGCCGAGTGGCAGCAACGGCAGCGGCGGAAACTGCGCCAGCCGCGGCGGGACCTGCGTGGCGGCAGAGTATGCGATCTGGTTCTGGCCCACCTGCCCCTCCACCATGTCGCACGTCGACTTCGGCACCTGCGACAACGTGGGCGGCAAGACCATGAAGTGCTGCAAGTAGCGCCTGCTCGTCGAGGGTCGGCGGTCTGCTGACCCTCGTTCTTCCTCCCCTCCGTCTACGAAGGTCCTCACGCGCCGCGCGTCGGCGGCTCGCCGGGCTTCTGCTGCGACACCGTGAGGTGCGCGAGATCCGCCGCTCCGAGCGCCGCGTAGCGGGCGGCGTCCGCCTCGCCGAGCAGCCTGTGCGCCTCGGAGACGGCTCCTTCGCGGGGGGCGCCGAGCTCGAGCGGAGTGCCCGCGCGTTCGCGAGCCACGCGCACCACGTCCTCGAGGTGGAGCGTCTCGGCGGCTCGCGCGAGCACGTAGCCTTCGGGCTGCACCTCCGTCAGGACGTGCTGTTCCACCAGCAGGTCGAGGGCCGGCAGCACCACCGACAGCATGGTTCCGGCGCGGTCGGCGAGCTCGGCGGCGGTGGGGGCGGGCTTGCCGGCGGCGAAGTCGTCGGCCACCTCGACGGTCAGCCGCACGAGGAGCTGCTCGCGGAAGGCGGCGGTGGGCGTGACGCCGTAGGGCTGGAGCGGCGCGTCGCTGTTGATCATCTGGTTGGCGAAGGTGAAGGTCACGCCGAAGAGGGTGATGACCCAGCTGTAGTAGAGCCAGAGGATGAGGAGCGGCAGGGCGCTCAGCGCGCCGTAGACGGCGCTCTGCTTGGCCGAGCCGGCGGAGGCCCAGACGAAGAGCACCTTGCAGCCGCTCCAGAGCAGCCCGGCTACGAGGCCGCCGACGAGGGCGCTGCGCCAGCGCACGCGAATGTTCGGCACGATGAGGAAGATGAGGAAGTAGGCCAGGCAGACGGAGACGAGCCCGGCCCCCGAGACGAGCCAGCGTCCGAGGCCGAAGGGGAGCCAGTGGGTCACGGCGGTGACGAAGGACGAGCGCTGGAGCTGGGCCGAGATGGAGAGCGACACGCCGATGAGCGGCGGCGCGAGCGTGATCAGGCACCAGTAGATGGCGAAGCGGATGGGCAGCGCGCGCACGCGCTGGATGCCCCAGATGCGGTTGAAGGACTGCTCCACGCTCGAGAGCAGTCCCACGGCCGAGTAGAAGAGGATCAGCACGCCGACCCCCGCGATGGCCCCGGCGTTGATGCTGGTGAGGAAGCGATCGAGCCAGAGCCCCACCTCGGCCTGCTGCGCCGGAGCGAGGTTGTCGACCACGAACTGGCGCAAGGGGCCCTCGAGCGCGCGCAGGCCGCCGAAGGCCTTGAAGAGGGCGAAGCCCACGGCGAGGAGCGGGACGAGCGAGAGGAGCGTGTAGTAGGTCAGGGCGGCCGCCTGCCGCGAGATCTCGTCGTCGCGCAGCCGCCGCACGGTGAGCAAGAAGATCGCGAGCTGCCGTCGCCCGTAGATCGCCGCGCCGTGCTGGCCGCGGCTCTCGCGCAGCCAGAGCTGTAGCTGCACCGGGTCCCAGAGCCTGCGGAGGTGATCGAGGGCGGTCGGGCCCTTGTGCGTCGTGGAGGTGGTC
Source organism: Deltaproteobacteria bacterium (assembly GCA_020848905.1). Classification (NCBI taxonomy): domain Bacteria; kingdom Pseudomonadati; phylum Myxococcota; class Myxococcia; species Deltaproteobacteria bacterium. Next base: position 37,929 of record JADLHG010000019.1, on the reverse strand, counting down.
ATTGCGGCCATGGTAGCGCATCTGCGGGCGCTCTCGGCGGAGAGCCCTGGACGACGACGGCTAGCGGCCCCGGGGGTCCCGGGGACAGCGCGCGTCAGCGACGGGCGTTCTTGCAGGCCAGATACTTCTTCGTGCCGAGGCCCACGCCTCCCACGGCCAGCGCGCCGTAGCGGCCGCCGCCCAGGTGCGGCTGCGTGAAGCGGATGGTCTGGTAGTAGCACTTGTCGGCGCTCTCCTGCTGCGCCACCGCCGCAAAGATGTTCTTCTCGATCGGCTTCCCCGTCACCTTGTGGTGCTCGACCGTCCAGCCGTCGGTGATCACCACGCTCAGGATCTTGTCCTTGGAGAGGTGAGAGGACTTCTTCGCCAGGCCGAGCATCTTCCCCTCGAGCGCCTTGTTGCGCATGGCGGGCTTGGGAAGGGTCTCGGTCCCCATCGTCGAGGCCTCGGCGGCCTTCGCCAGCTTCTCGAGCTTGTCCTTGCCGTCGGCACCGAGGGTGATCTTGAAGGTGGACTTCCCCCAGTTGCCCATGTCCACGGCCACCTCGTGGGTCCCCTCGGAGAGCTGCGAGGTCAGCACCTCGGCCAGCACCGCACGCTTCTTGGTCTGCGTCTGGACCATCTGCGGCGGTGTGCCGGCCTTCGGGAAGAGGTGCAGGTCGGCGAAGGGACGGCCGAGCTCCTCCTTGGTCAGCTCGAGCGCGTAGTAGTTGATGCGGTTGCCGTCCACGGAGAGGGAGAAGCCGACCGGGTTCCCCTTGATGTTCTGATGGCTGAGGATGCTCTGGCCGCTGGTCGTGTAGATCCGGGCGTAGATCGGGTCACCGGCCTCGAAGGTGGTCGTTCCTCCCGCACCTTCGGGCTTGGGGCTCTTGATCGGCTGTTTCGAGAATACGACGGTCATGGTGGGCGCGGCCTCAGCGGGCGCTGCGTAGAGCAGTCCGAGGCCGAGCAGGGCGAGCGTGCGGGCGAGGGGGCGAATCATCGGCGTCTCCTTGGGTGCGGGATGCGCGGACGATACTCCGGTGCAGGGCGCGGCACCAACAATCGGTGGCCCGCACGACCTCGTGATATACCAGGGACCCATGGAGCGCGACCGACGGACGGACTCGCCGTTGCCTCTGGCGCTGGTGGCCGTGTGCTTCTTCGGCTCGGGGCTGACCGGGCTCGTCTACGAGCTGATCTGGACGCGGCGGCTCTACGCCGTCTTCGGCAGCACGACCTATTCGGTCACGACGGTGCTCGCGGCCTTCATGGCGGGGCTGGGTATCGGGAGCTACGTCGTCGGACGGCGCGTCGACGCGGTGCGCTCGGGCTTCCGGACCTACGCCTGGCTCGAGCTCGGAGTGGCGGCCTTCGCGCTCGTCTCGCTCCCGCTCCTGGACCTGGTCGAGACGCTCTACGGCGGGCTCCAGCGCGCGTTCGAGCTCGGCCCCGTGGCGTCGGCCGTGCTGAAGCTCGTCCTGGCCTTCCCCGTGCTGGCCTTCCCCGCCGGGATGATGGGGGGCACGCTCCCCGCGCTCGCCCGGGCCATCGTGCAGCGCCGCGCCGAGCTGCACCGGGACGTGGGCCGGCTCTACGGCATCAACACCATCGGCGCCGCGGCCGGCACGCTCCTCGCGGGGACGCTCCTCATCGAGCGACTGGGCCTCTATCGCTCGATCCTCCTCGCGGCCACCGTGAACGCGCTCATCGGCGCGGCCGTGCTCTGGGCCCTGCGTCGCGCCGGGGAGGAGCGCGAGCCCTCCGCGCCGCCCGCGCCCACCGCCGCGGCGGGCCCCGAGGTGGGGCTGCGGGCCCATCTACGCCGTCCGACCGTGCTCTTCTGCGCCGTGGCGGTCTTTCTCACGGGCCTCCTCTCGATGTCCTACGAGGTGGTCTGGACCCGCCTCCTCTCGCTGCTCATGGGCAGCTCGACCTACGCCTTCACGCTGGTCCTCGGCATCTTCCTCGTCGGGATCGCGCTCGGCTCGCTGCTCTATAGTTACTTCGCCCGCGGGCGCCTCCCCACGGTCTTCAACCTGGCGCTGGTCCTGCTCGCGCTCGTGATGTGGGCGGCCGTCTCGCTGGCGGTGATCCCCGAGTTTCCCGGCGCGCTCGTGCGCCTCGCGCAGGTGCCGGGCCTCACCTTCTACCGCGTCCTCTCCTTCGAGTGCCTCTTCGCGGCCGTGCTGCTCTTCGTTCCGACGCTCCTCCTCGGCGCCGCGCTCCCCATGGCCATGGGGATCATCTCGCGCGCCCTCGGGCAGGTGGGGCGCGACGTCGGCGGGGTCTACCTCGTCAACACCGGCGGGGCCATCCTCGGGAGCGTGCTCACGGGCTTCGTGCTCATCCCGTGGCTCGGCACGCGCACCACCCTGCTCGTGGGCTTCTGGATCAATCTCTTCCTCGCGGCGGTGGGCCTCTTCGCCTTCGCCGGGACACCCGCCCGCCGCACCGGCGCCCTCGTGCTCGTGCTGCTCGTCGGCGGCGCGGCGCTTTCCCAGCCCCCGTGGCCGAGCCAGGTGTACGACGCGGGGCTGGCCTACCGCCTGGACCGCGTCGCGGCCAAGAACCCGCTCGAGCTCGAACAGCGCCTGCTCCGCGCCCCCAGCAAGGCGCTCTTTCTGCGCGAGGGGGTGAACGCCACCATCTCGGTGCGGCAGTTCCGGCAGTCGCTCTCGCTGCTCATCAACGGCAAGCCCGACGCTTCGAGCTCGCTCGACATGCCGACGCAGGTGGTCCTCGGCGCGGTGGCGATGCTGGCCCACCCGCGGCCCGAGCAGGTGGCCATCGTGGGCTGGGGCTCGGGGGTGACCGCCTACACCACCACCTTCTTCCCCGAGCTGAAGCGCGTGGACGTGATGGAGATCGAGCGCGCCGTGATCGAGGCCGCGCCCTTCTTCCACCCCGTGAACGGCAAGGTGGACCAGCACCCGAAGCTGCGCGTGATCTACGACGACGCCCGCAGCCGGCTGCTCACCAGCAAGCAGCAGTACGACGTGATCGTCTCGGAGCCGTCGAACCCGTGGATGACCGGCGTGAGCGGCCTCTTCTCGCGCGACTACTACCGCCTGGTGAAGAGGCGCCTCAAGCCCGGCGGCGTCTTCGGCCAGTGGCTGCAGCTCTACCGCATCGACGCGGCCTCGGTGGCGCTCGTGCTGCGCACGCTCCTCGACTCCTTTCCGCACGCGCAGCTCTGGTTCAGCGACCTGCACGACGTGCTCCTCCTCGGCTCGGAGCAGCCCTTCCGCCTCTCCCTCGATCGGGTCCGCCGGGCCTTCGAGGCCGACGCGCGCCTCGGCGTGCACCTGGCGGCCTACGGACCGGGGGCGCAGCCCGAGCACGTCTTCGGCTGCTTCCTGCTCGACCGTCCCGCGATCGAGGCGCTCCTGGCGCGCTTTCCCACGGAGGTGATGCACGACGATCGGCCGACCCTCGAGTACCGCGCGGTGCGGAACCTCTACGGCGCGCACCCCGACCACATCGACGCCCTGCTGAAGCTGAAGATGGAGCGCGGCAACTTCCTCCCCCCCCTCGAGGGGAGCCCGCCCCCGGTGGGGCTCGCGCTCTCGGGTACGGCGCGCCTCGTGCACCTCAAGAACGACCTCTCGGACCGGTTCACCTCCTGGGCGCTCCAGCGCTTCGGCGACGAGCCGCAGCTCCGGCTCGAGCGCGCGCGCACGCTCCTGCGGCACCGCAAGTTCGGCGAGGCCATCGCGCTCGCGCAGGCGCTGCCCAAGGAGCCGGGTTTTCTCGCCGAAGGGGCGCTGGTCGAGGGGCGGGCGCTCCTCCGGAGCGAGCGGGCGGGCGAGGCGCTCGCGAAGCTCTCGGCGATGGGACGCTTCCGGCCCACGGCGCGGCGCTACTACCAGCTCGAGGCGGCCACGACGGTCGGGAACTATCCGCTCGGCTGGCAGCTCGCCGAGGAACTCCTCGGCACGATCGACGACCGCACCGACCCGGACGCGCTGCTGCTCGACCGGCGCATGATTTACGAGCGGATCTTCGAGCTCGCACGCCGCAGCAAGGAGTTCGACCGCTCGGTGCGGCTGCTCACGCGCCGCAAGGAGACGACGGGGGGCGAGGTGGAGCGTCTCGCCGCGCTCCTCGAGGCGTATCGCGGCGCCGGGATGCCCAAGCAGGCCGCGCGGACCTTCGATGCGCTGCTGGAGTTCGACATCCTCGACGAGCGGCACCTGAAGAGCTGCGAGGCGATCTACCGCGAGGCGGGCGAGCCCGATCGCGCGAGCGCGTGCCGCGAACGGCGCGAGCGGCTCCTCGGTCCGAGCGAGCCGGAGACGCTCTGGAAGTAGGCTGCGTCGGCGTCGGCCGTGGATGGCTCGAGGGCACCGCTACGGCGGCGTGTCGCACTTCGCCGTGCCCCAGGTTCCCACCTCGCGGCAGTTCGAGCGGCACGCCTCCTCGTTCGACCAGAAGCCCGGACCCGCCTTGTAGTAGGTCGCGTAGGCGGCGACCTTGCAGCGCTCGTCGCGAGCTTCTTTGGTCGTCTTCTCGAAGGCCGCGGCGTCGCCCGGGTAGCTCACGCAGGCCACGTGGCCCTCGACGAAGCAGATCATCCAGACTCCATCTCCCGTGGGAGGAGGAGGCGTCGTCGGCGCGGCGGGCGGCGGCAGCTCGAGGGGCGCTGCCTGGTTCTCGCTCACGGCCACGGGCTTGGGGCTCGCGGCGACGGCCTTTCCTTCGCCCAGGCTCACGGCGCGCACCTCCTCGCCGCTCGGCACGAGCACCTTCTTCCCGGCGGGCACCTCGCCGTTGCGCACCCGAAGGTGGCCCGCCTGGCGTGCCGTGTCCTTGCTCACGAGGATCGTTCCGCTGACCTTGCCCTGCGGCTTGAGCTCCACCGCGCCCGTGCCGGACCCCTCGCCGAAGGCCTTGGCGGTAGGGTCGGCCTGCCCCGCAGACCCCGTGTGCTGCGCGAAGGTACGCACGGCCTTCGCGAGGTCCTTGCCCGTTTGTTCCACCTCGGCGGGTGGAGTCTCGGGCGCCTTCTTGGCGAAGAAGTCGCGTACGCGGCCGATCACCTTCTGCTCGGCCTGGGTCTTGAGCCAGGAGATCGCGTCCTTCGCCTTCTCCTCGGCCTTGACCACGACCTCGACGGCCTGTGCGGCCTTCTCGACCGATGCGTGCACCACGTTCCCCACCGTTTCCTTGAGCAGGTCCACGCCGGCGGCGACGGCGGAAGCGCCGGTCTTGTAGGCGTTGTCGAGCGAGGGGCGCCGCTTCTCCTGGGCTGCGATGGCGCCGTACTCCGTGGATGCGTCCTGCGTGAGGTCCTTGTGCAGGTTGAGCATGGAGATCTTGCCGTCGAGCTCCCCGGCCTTCAGCTTGCTGAAGAACTCCTCCTTGGTCGCGCCGAGGCTCACGGAGGGCTGGTCCGTCTGGCGCGACGTCGTCAGATCCAGGCGCCCGGCGGCCTGCAGGTTCTTGGTGGCGTCGTAGACCTCGGTGGCCACGTTGTCGCCCCCTTTCTCGACGATGGCGAGCACGTTGTCCCGAGCCTCCTTGGCCGCGCCGCGCGTCGTGTCCCAGAAGAGGCCCTTCAGGCTATTGAAGAAGGGGATGCGGTCCCCGAAATCGGCCTTCGCCTCGGCGGGCAGCTTGGCGCCGAGGGAGGCGAGCGCGCGGTCGGCGAGCCAGTACGCGCTCGCCGCCTGCTCGAGGAGCTCGAGGACCCTGGCGGCGCTCTGCTCGTACTTCGCGCTGCCCTTCTCCCCGAGGTCCAGGCTCGGATCGAGGAGCGGCTTGGCGCCGTTCTCGGTGAAGAGCTGCAGGAGTCCCGCGTAGGCCTCCATCTGCAGGTCCGCCGCCTGCTCGAGGGCGGCCAGGTCCGCGGTGTTCTCTCTCGCGCCGGCGGGGGGTGGCGTGCTCGAGGTCGAGTTGCTCGAGCAGCCCGCGGCGACGAGCACGAGACCGAGCGTGGCGGGCGCGAACGAGATGGTGTGGCCGATGGTCCTCAGTCGCGACATAGGTACCTTTTCTGGCTGTGGGTCGAAACCGCGTCTGCTTGGAATGCAGGATTTTTGCACCCAGTGACGCGCGGGTAAAGAAACGCGCCGTCGCGCCGTCGGGGAGAACGGCAGGGGGGATCAGCGGGGGAAGGGCGGAGGGGAGGACGGCCGCGCGGCTACGCGGCCTCGATCTTGACCGCCGAGCGGTAACGCTGACTCTGGCGCCGCTCGGAGCGGCGGTTGAGCTGCACGCGCAGACGCTCGGCGGCGATGTGCACGGCCGAGACTACCTCGTGGCCCGAGGACTGGGCCGTGAGCTCCACATCGCGGTAGGCGAGGACCAGAGTGACCTTGCACTCGGGAGGTCCACCCTCGACCACCGCACGCAACGTTGCCGGCTCCTCGGCGAGGCGCTCGAGGCGCCCCATGCTGCGCTCGAGGGCACGTGTCGCGGTCTTGACCTCGGCGCGCTCGAGAGCCCGGAACGTAGTTGCTAGCTGCATCGCTGACTCCTTTCGGCGTAGAAACCCATCCCAACGCAAAACGACCTACCCACTCTCAAGCTAGCTAGGGCTTAGGCAGAAGGAGATAGAAGGCAGAACCTTGCCGATAGACGAGCACCAACACCCGACCCCTCGCCGCCGCATAGAGCTGCTGAAAGCGGCTCACCGAGTTGATGGTAACGCGATTGAGCTCCAAGATCACGTCCCCCGGTTGCAGGCCGGCCATGGCCGCGGCGCTGTTCGCGTCCACCCGCTCGATGATCACGCCCTGCGTCAGACGCTCGGGGAGACTGAACTTTTTGCGGTGCAGGGGGTTGATGGGAGCAAGACTCATGCCGCCCGATTGCCCGGTCCCGCCCACCACCGCGCCGGTGCCGCCCAGGTTCGAGGGCAGCTCGCCCAGGGTGAGCGGCAGGTTCTTGAGCGCGTTGCCGCGGTAGTACTCCACGGTGACCTTGGCCCCGGCTCCCGACGCGGCCACGAGGTTTCGCAGCGCGCCCGTGCTGTCCACCGTCTGCCCGTTGATCTTCACCACCAGATCTCCGCGCTGCAGCCCCGCCTTGTGCGCCGGGCCGCGCGGGTCCACGTCGGAGATCAGCACGCCGCGGGTGGTGGGGAGCTTCATCGCCTTGGCCAGCTCCTGGTCCACCTCCTGGATGATCACGCCGGCCCAGCCGCGCACCACCTTGCCGCTCTTCAGCAGGCTCGTCACGATCGGACGCACCATGTTGGTCGGGATGGCGAAGCCGATCCCCTGATAGCCGCCGCTGCGCGAGAGGATCGCCGTGTTGATCCCCACCAGCTCGCCGCGCAGGTTCACGAGCGCGCCGCCCGAGTTGCCGGGGTTGATCGCCGCGTCGGTCTGGATGAAGTCCTCGTAGTCGACGATGCCCACGTTCGCGCGCCCCTTGGCCGAGACGATCCCCATGGTCACCGTCTGCCCCACGCCGAAGGGATTGCCCACCGCCAGGACCAGGTCGCCGAGGCGGAGCTTGCCGCTGTCGCCGAACTCGAAGGGCTTGAGCCCCTTGGCCCCCTTCAGGCGAATCACGGCCAGGTCGCTCTTCGCGTCGGTGCCGACCACCTTGCCCTCGAACTCCCGCTTGTCCGACGTGGTCACCCGGATCACGTCCGCGTTCGCCACCACATGGTTGTTCGTGACCACGATGCCGTCGGCGCTGAAGATGATCCCCGAGCCCATGCCGCGCTCCTGGCGTTCGCGCGGTCCGTGGGGGCCGTGCCCCCGGAAGAAGTCGCGAAAGACCGGGTCCTGACCAAAGGGCGAGTCTGAGACGGGCACCTTGCGCGAGGAGGAGATGTTCACCACGCTTGGGACGACCTTCTCCGCCACATCGGCCACGGAGGTCACGACCCCGCCGCTGGCCGCGAAGGCCGGGTGCGGGGTGAGCGTGACCGAGACGGCCTCCGGGTGGGTGAGCCGCACGAGGGTGAAGGCGGCGGTGAGCACGAGCGTGATCCCCGCCACAAGTAGGCCGGCGCGAAGTCGAGAAGCTGCCACGATGATCCTCCTGAGCGAGTCACCCCGAAGGTGTGTCGGGGGCTCGTGGGGTCAACCCCATCCTGGGGCGGGTCATTCCCGCCCATCGGTGTAGAGTCTAGGGACGGCCGGGTCACGGTTGCCCGGCCTGCGGCCCGGTCTGCGGGCGAAGGCGATCATATAGATGGATCGAGGCGCGCCAGGGGGACGAATCGCCGGGCTCGTGCCGGCGGCCGGGGCCTCGCGCCGGCTGGGGCAGGACAAGCGCCGGCTGCCGTGCGGGGAGAGCACCGTCCTCGAGGCCACGGTGGCTTCGCTCCGCGACGGAGGGCTGGAGCGCGTGGTGCTGGTGCTGGAGCCGGACTCGCCGTGCGTGGGCCTACCGGGGCTCGCTGCCGTGGAGCGGGTGGTGAACCCACGGCCGGAGCGCGGGATGCTCTCGTCGGTACGCGAGGGGCTGCGGGCGCTGTCCGACTCGGTGCTGGGGGTGGCGGTGCTGCCGGGGGATCACCCCTTCGTGCCGGCCTCCGTCGTGGCCACCCTCGTGGCGCGCTTTCTCGAGGCCGAACCGGACCTGCTGGCCCCGCGCTACGGGCTGCGGCGCGGGCACCCCCTATTCGTGCACCAGAGGCTCTTTGCCGAGGCGATGGCGTGCGACGACGCCGTCGGCTTGCGCGAGCTCGTCTGGCGGCACGAGGCGCGGCTCCTGGCGGTGCCTATCGAGGCTCCGGGGGCCGAAGACGACCTGGACCTGCCGGAACACCTCGCGCGCCTGCGCCACTGAACGGGCCGCGCGCACCGCTCGTGCGTCACCTCGCGCGCTCTTTTCTACGCCGCCTAATCCCTTCTGCGTGCGTGTCAAGGCCTTGCTATGAGCCGGGGCAGCTCCACATTGACGGGCGTACGAGGTAACCAACACCGTCTCTGGAGGTGATGTCATGTTGATCCGTTGGAATCCGTTCAGGGCCATGCCGCTCTCTTCCGAGTTACAGGAGCTCCTGCGCCCCGCGACGGGAAATGGCGGGACGTTCAGCTTCGCGCCGGCTCTCGATCTCGAGGAGCATCCGGACAGGTTCGTGCTCAAGGCCGACCTGCCAGGGATGAGCGAAAAAGAGATCGAGGTGAAGCTGGACGAGGGCCGGCTGGTGCTGACCGGAAAGCGCGAGTTCGCCCAGGAAGAGAAGCACGAGGGGATGCTGTATCGCGAACGTCGCTCCGGGAGCTTCTGCCGGACCGTGACGCTCGGCGAGGCCGTGGACGTGACCGGCATCGAGGCCACGTACAAGGACGGCGTGCTCACCGTGGTGCTTCCCAAGCGGCCGGAGGTGCAGCCGCGGACCATCCCGGTGAAGGCGTAGCCAGAGGGGCCTCGCGGCGGGGGCCCGCTCAGTCGAGCAGTCCATCGGCGCGGGCGGCGCTCTCGACGGTGGCGTAGTCGGCGGGGCGCACGGGCACGAACCGGTTGACCCGGTAGATGTGTCCGAGGGTCTTGCGGCCGAGTTCTCGCTGGGGGTCGAGGGTGAGCAGCGCTGCGCGGAGCGCTCGAGTCACGTCGGAAGACAGGCGCGTCGAAGCGCAGATCACGTCGTAAGGCAGCCGACCGGTGACCGAGAGCACGCGCACGCGCGAGCCCGCGATCCCCAGCGAGGTGACGCTCAGCAGCGCACCGGAGTAGACCGCACCCGCGTCGCAGTGGCCGGCGATCACGTCCTCGAGCACGCGCGAGTGCGTGCCGCTGAAGCGCACGGCCGAGAAGGCCTTATCGGGGTCCAGCCCCTGACCGCGCAGGAAGTGCCGCGGCAAGAGGTAGCCGCTGGCCGAGCCGCGTTCCACGTAACAGAAGCGCTTCCCCTTGAGGTCCGCCGGGGCGCTGGCCGCGCTGTCGTCGCGCACCACGAGGTAGCCCTGATAGGTCTCGGCCCCCTCGTAGCTGTGCGCGGCGACGGGGGTGAGGCCCGGAGCCTTGCGCTGCGCCTGGACGAACTGCAGCGGGCCGAGGTCGCCGAAGTCCAGCTCGCCGCGGAGAAGCTGCTCGGTGACGGTGCGGTAGTCGCGGGGCACGCTGACGGTGATCGGACGCCCGAGCTTGCGCTCGAGGTAACCGACGAGGCCCGCCACCTCGCTGCGCACGACGTCGGCGGAGAAGGAGGGGACGACGCCGAAACGCAAGGGCGGTCCCACGAGCGGCGCGGGGCGAGTCCAGCGGCGGTAGGCCACGCCGGCCGCGGCGCCGGCGAGGACGATGCTCAGGCAGGCCCAGACCAGGGGCCCGCCGAAGAGGCTTCGGGGTCGAGGGGACGGCGCGCGACGGCCGAGCCGCACGCCGGGTCGCGTCTCCGCGGGGTCGGCGTCGGGCCTGTCGGCGGGGTCGGGAGTGGCGCGGGTCTCGAAGCCCGCGAGCAACGGGACCTCCGCGCTCGCGCGGGGAGGTCGCGTTCCGAGGCGGCGCACGGCGCTCGTGCGCAGGGCCACGAGGTCCTGGCACCCGTCGCGCACGTACTGGTCGAGGAGCTCCGGCGAGGAGGGGCGACCGAGGTCGGCCATGGCGGCGCGGAGGTCGATCCCCAGCTCGCCGGCGGTGGCGTAGCGCTCCTCGGGCTCGCGCGCGAGGGCGCGCAGCAGGATGCGCTCGAAGACCTCGGGGAGGCCGGGCTCGAGGCTGCGCGGGTCGGGGAGGGGTTCCTCGGTGATGGCCTTCAGCGTCAAGAGGTCGCTCGAGCGCTCGAAGAGGCGGCGCGCGACGAGCAGCTCGCAGAGCACGATGCCGAGCGAGAAGAGATCGGAGCGTCGGTCGAGGGGCTCGCCCTGGCACTGCTCGGGGGACATGTAGGGGAACTTGCCCTTGATGTTCCCCGTATGAGTGCGCACGGCGGTGTCGTGCGCCTTGGCGATGCCGAAGTCCACGAGCTTGACCCGCCCCTCCTCGGCGAGCACGAGGTTGTGCGGGCTCACGTCCCGATGCACGAGGCCGAGGAGGTGCCCGGCGTCGTCCCGGAGCTCGTGCGCCGCGTGCAGCCCGTCGCAGGCCTGCGCCGCGATCTCCGCCGCCACGGCCCAGGGGACCGGCGTCTCGGAGAGGCGTGCCCGGCGATTGATCGCCGCCACGCCGGGGCCCGCGAGGTACTCCATGGCCATGAAGTACTCGCCCCCCTCGCTCGACACGTCGAGGACGCGCACCACGTTCGGGTGGTCGATGCGCGCCGCGAGCCGCGCCTCCTCGAGGAACATCTGCACGAACTCCGCCTCCTCGGCGAGGTGCGGGAGCACGCGCTTGACGACCACCAGATGCTCGAGTCCCGACGTCCCCTCGGGGCGGGCGAGATAGATCTCCGCCATGCCGCCCTTGGCGAGACGGGCGAGGAGCTCGAAGCGGCCGAGCCGATGGGGCCTGGCGGGGAGCATGAAGGCGCGGAAATGATGGCACGGTCGCGCCGCGCGCCGCAAACCGGCGGCAATTCCTTGCCACCCGGCGTGGCGGCCGCGTAGCCTCGAGGCCTCGACCCACAACTGGAGATGTCGCGCTCGGTCACGAGCACGGTGGGTTCGGGTCCATCACGCGGCGGGAGAACATGCGACGACACACGAGATGGCTCTGCGCGCTGGCCGTCCTGGGCGGCTGCGCCACGACCGGGGAGCGACGCGCCGACGATCTGAAGGTCACACGGGCGGTGCTCTATCAGAACGGCATCGGCTACTTCGAACGGCAAGGGACCGTCGAGGGGCAGGAGATCCGGCTGCGCATCTTGCCGGCGCAGATCGCGGACGTGCTCAAGTCGCTGACGGTCGTGGACCTGGGCACGGGCCGGGCGGTGAACATCGCGCTGCCGGTGGAGAAGACGCGGGCGCGGCTCCTCGCGGCGCTCCCCGAGCAGGTGCGCGAGAGCGGCGGGCTCGTGGGCATCGCGCGGGCCTTTCGCGGGGCGCGGGCCACCGTGCGGGGCAAGGAGGGGAAGGCCACGGGCCGCCTCGTGGGCGTCGAGCAGCTCGGCGACGAGGAGCACGCGACCTGGCGCCTGACGGTGCTGACCGACGACGGTACGCTGCACAGCTTCGACGCCACGGGCGTGACCGAGCTGCAGGTGCAGGACCGGACGCTCGAGGTCGGCCTGCGCAAGGCGCTCGACGTCTCGCTCGACGAGGGGAGCTGGAAGCCGGTCGAGCTGGTGGTGCACCTCACGGGCCCGACGCCGCACCAGCTCCTCGTGAGCTACGTGGTGGAGATGCCGACCTGGAAGCCGGCCTACCGCGTGGTCCTGAGCAAGGGGCAGGCGAACGGGCTGCTGCAGGGCTGGGCCGTGGTGGACAACGTCTCGGGCGAGGACTGGAACCGCGTCTGGCTCTCGCTCACCGCCGGGACGCCGCTCACCTTCGCCTACGATCTCTACACGCCGCGCTTCGTGCGCCGCTCCGACCTCTCGCCGCAGCAGGAGGCGGTGGCCGAGGCGCCCCCTCCCGCGACGGGGAGCGCGGGTCCCGCCGACCAGCCGGCGGCCGAGCCCGAGGCCGAGTCCAAGGTGGCCGAGGCCGACGAGGGTCGCAAAGAAGAGGGGGACTACCGGCGGTACAAGAAGAAGGCCAAGGGGGCGATGCGCTCGCCGGCCCGCCCGAGGGGCGCGGGTTCCGGCGCCGGGATGCGAGGCGACATGATGGCGCGCGCCGAGGCTCAGGAGAAGCCCGCTGCCCCGCCGCCGCCGCGCATGAGCTCGGAGCTGCTCGAGAAGAGCTTCTCGGCGCTCGTGGCGGGGGCGCAGGTGGGGAGCCTCTTTCGCTACGACATCGAGGCGCCGGTGACGATCAAGGACCGCCAGAGCGCGCTCGTGTCGATCCTCAACAAGCGCGTTCCCGCCGAGGACGTGCTGCTCTTTCGCGTGGACAGCTCGGCGAACACGCCCTACCGCGCGGTCCGGCTGACCAACACGACGGGCTACGTGCTCGAGAAGGGGCCGGTCGCGATCTACCGCGACGGGAGCTTCGTCGGAGAGGCCGTGGGGGGCCAGGTCGAGGCCTCGAGCTCCACCTTCATCCCGTACTCGGTGGACGGGCGCGTGCTCGTCACGCTCGACGACCAGGTGCGGGACGAGAGCGCGCGCCTCGTGCGCATCGTGAACGGGCAGCTCACCGTCGAGGCCAAGCAGGTCGCGGTGCACAAGTACACCGTGCACAACCGCACCGGCGAAGCGGCGACGCTCTTCGTGCAGCGCCAGCACCGCGTGGGGTGGAAGCTCACGCAGCCCGACAAGGGGGTCCTGATCGAGAAGGACTACTACTTCGCGCCGGTGCGCCTGGCCGAGAAGGGGAAGACCACCTTCGAGGTGCGCGAGGAGACGCCCGTCCGACGGTGGGCCGAGATCTTCTCGCACGAGGGGCAGCAGGCGATCCGCCTCTATCTGAAGGACCCGAGCGCCGACCCCAAGCTCACCGAGCAGCTCAAGCAGGCGCTGAAGCTTCAGGAGGAGCTCTCGAAGCTCGAGGACGAGCTCGAGCGGCTGCGGCGCGAGAAGAACGCCTTCAGCGAGCGGCAGACCCAGGTGCGCGAGAACCTCAAGCTCCTCGGCAAGGCGCTCCGCAACCAGGACCTGGCGAAGAAGCTCACGGCGACGCTCCTCGAGCTGGAGGGCAAGCTCAACGACGTGACGCGCAAGCTGGTGGCCAAGGACATGCAGCGGGCCACGCTCCGGGACCGGGTGACGGTGATCCTGAAGTCGGTCACGCTCGAGACGAAGTAGGCCCCGCCCGCTCGAGGCGCAACGCTCGGGGCGCAACGCGCTTGCCAGGCTGCGCGGGATTTGCCATAGCTCTGCCCGTGAGCCACCCCGCGATCAATTCGATCTTCTCTCTGACGAACCACGAGGTCTGGGCGGTGAGCGCGCACCATCGCGGGCTCGACAACGCCATGATCGCCACCTGGATCGTGCCGGCCACGCTGGTCTACGACGAGCTGCGCCTGGTGGCCGTGCTCTCGGTCGAGAACTACACGGTGGAGCTCCTGCGCGAGAGCGGGCGCTTCGCCGTGCAGATGCTCGCCGAGGGGCAGCACGAGCTCCTGCCGCGGCTCGGGCTCCATTCGGGGCGCGCGAAGGACAAGCTCGCGGGCCTGCCGCTCGCGCGTAGCCCCGGCGGACTCGCGCTGCTCGAGGGGACCTGCGGCTGGGCCGAGTGCGTCGTGGTGAACGCGATGGACAGCGGCGACCGGCTCGTCTTTCTCGCCGACGTGGTCGCGCAGGGGATTCATCCCGGGCGCAAGCCGCTGCACAAGCGCGACGCGTTCGAGCGGCTCTCACCGGGGCAGGCCCTCTCGCTGGTCGAGAAGGCGCTCCTCGACGCGCAGCGCGATCGCAAGCTGCTCAAGCGCTTTCGCTAGCGCACGGCACCGCACGGCGCACGGCACCGCACCGCACGGCGTACCAGACACCCCATTCGAGCAGCTGGAGACACGCATGACCCCTGTCGAACCGAAGGACGCCGCGACCGTGCTCCTCGCCCGCGACGCGCCGGGAGGAGCCCAGCTCTTCATGGTGCGCCGGCACAAGGGCAATCGCTTCATGGCCAACGCCCACGTCTTCGTCGGGGGGCGCGTGGACGAGGCGGATGCCGATCCGGCCACGCTCGCCCGCTGCACCGGGCTTCGGCCCGAGGAGGCCGCGGCGCGGCTCGGTCTCGAGGAGGGTGCGCGCGCGCTGGCCTTCTACGTGGCCGCCGTGCGCGAGGCCTTCGAGGAGGCGGGGGTGCTCCTGGCCGAGGACGAGCCGGGGTACTCGCGCTCCGCGCCGCTACGCCTCGACGAGCTCCGAGAGCAGCTCAACGCGGGGAGCCTGGCCTTCGGCGATTTTCTCGCGCGCGAGCGCCTGGTGATCCCCGCCGACCGGCTGCGCTACCTGGCCCACTGGATCACGCCCACCTTCGAGCCCAAGCGCTTCAGCGCCCGCTTCTTCATCTGTCAGGTGCCGGCCGACCAGCAGGCGCGCTTCGACCCGCGCGAGACGAGCGCCGGCGAGTGGCTGACGGTGCGCGAGATCCTCGACGGCAACCGCGAGAAGCGGCTGCAGCTCGCGCCCCCCACGCTCTGCATCCTGGAAGCGCTCCTTCCGTCGTCGGCGACCGCGGGCGCGCTCGTGGCGGCGGCTGGGGATCGACCGCTGCCCAGCGTCCGCCCCGAGCCGCTCATGCAGTCCACCGCGCTGACCCTCATCCTCCCCGAGGACCGTCGCTACGGCGGAGGCGCCGCCGAGGCCGGTCCCGAGCACTATCTCGTCCTCGAGGACGGGGTCTGGGTCCGCTACCGCCGCGACTGAGCCCGGGGATCTCGGCTCGGGGAACGGGCTCCCCCTCCGGCCACTTCCCGAGCCGGGGCCTCTTCGAAAGCGAGAGGCCGGGGCAGGCAGGTGTCTCGCCGCCGGAGAGGGGGGGCGACCAAGACCCCACGATCTTCGCTACTTCGCCTCGGCACTGGCGTTGCTTTCCTCCCTGCCCGCGCGACATCTCATGGCCAGGGGCGGCGCCAGCCGGCCCGCGGAGGAACGAACGATGCGTCAGGCTCACCTTACCCTCGCCCGCTGGCTCGGCACCGCCGCGGGTCTTCTGCTCCTCGGCGTGAGCAGCGGTGCCGGCGCGCAGCGAGCCCTGCAGGACGTGCAGGCGTACGCGCGCGCCAACGGCTTTCCGACCAAGGTCGTGCAGTGCGGCTCGCCCAACCGGCCGGTGCAGCGGGTCTTCGTGCCGATCACGCCGCAGAGCTGGAACGACTTCATGACCCGCTTCACGTCGGGGCGAGGCTACGCGGCGCTCAACTTCGACGGGGGTAGCCACCTGGCGATGGCCCTGCAGCCGAACGACTGCTACCTCTGGGCCCGCAACTACAACGGGACCGTGCCGGGGCTCGGCGACTATCGCGCCAACTACATGGCCCATCGCGGCCTCGGGTATGTCTTTCCCATCGATCTGCAGGGCGGGCGACTCGAGCACCTTTCGGCATGGCTCGGCGCGCGCGCCAACCCGAACGACGGCCTCTACCGCGGCGGCAACTGCATGGAGTGGCTGCCCAACGCCGAGGTAGGGCCCGGACAGGCGCTCTTCCACCTCCTCGGGCTGAAGCGCTCGCGCGACGGG
This sequence comes from Deltaproteobacteria bacterium, assembly GCA_020848905.1. Taxonomy (NCBI): domain Bacteria; kingdom Pseudomonadati; phylum Myxococcota; class Myxococcia; species Deltaproteobacteria bacterium. Next base: position 21,871 of record JADLHG010000019.1, on the reverse strand, counting down.
CGCAACATGAAGGCCAAGCTCCTCCACGCCGCGAACGCGAACGTGCAGGTGGTCGGTTACCACGTCTACGACCTCGCCTCCTTCAACAACCTGGGGGTGAACGAGCTCCTCGGTCCGCCGCCGGCCGGCGGGGCCCTGGACGCGGCGCGCTGATGGCGATGAGCGCGCGGCGCGGACGAGCTGGGTTTCTGACCGGGGCGGGGGTGCTCTGTGCGCTGCTCGGCCTGCGTGCGGCAGCGTTCGCCGAGGAGAGCCGTATGGTGCGCGAGGCGCGGGCCTACGCGCGGCAGCACGGCTTCCAGGTGCGCGCGGTGCAGGCGGGAGACGCCGCGCAGCCGGTGCAGCGCCTCTTCGTGCCCGTGACGGCGCAGACCCAGGACGACTTCCTGCGGCGCTTCACGGCGCCGCACGGCTACGCCTGCCTGCGCTTCGACGGCGGCTCGCACATGGTAATGGCGCTCCAGCCGAACGATTGCTACCTCTGGGGGCGCAACTACAACGGCACCGAAGGGCGCTTCAACGACTGCCGGCACATGTACATGCGGCACAACGGCGCGGGGTACTTCTTTCCGCTCGACCTGCAGGGCGGGCGGCTTCAGCACCTGACGGGCTGGCTGGAGGGCAGGAACGCTCCCAACGACCCGCTCTATCGCGGGGGCAATTGCATGGAGTGGCTGCCGAACGCGGAGGTGCGCCCCGGGCAGCCGCTCTTCTACGAGCTCGGCCTGAAGCGCTCGCGCGACGGCCGGAACATGAAGGCCAAGCTCCTGCACGCCGCCAACCACGAGGTGCAGGTGGTCGGCTACTGCACGAACGACGCGAATGCCTTCATCGGGGCCGGGGTGCAAACTCTGCTCGGACCTCCCCCGGCGGGCGGCATCCCTGACGCGCGGCGTTAAGTTCGCCAGACTAAGAACCGCTTAGAAGTGGTCGATGGATCGCGGGGGGGTCACTATCCCGGAAGGACCTCCCGGGTGGAGGGCGGCGCGCTGATGAACCGACGGATCCTCGTCATCGACGACAACCCGGCGATCCACGACGACATCCGCAAGGTGCTGATGCCGGCGACGCCGCGCCTCGCCGAGCTCTCCGCCCTCGAGGCCGAGCTCTTCGGCGGCGAGCAGGTCGCCGGACCCGAGGCGAGCTTCGAGCTGGAGTCGGCGTTTCAGGGGCAGCAAGGACTCACGCTCCTCGAGGACGCGGTGGCCGCACATCGCCCGTACGCGATGGCCATCGTGGACGTGCGCATGCCACCGGGCTGGGACGGCGTGGAGACCACGGGCCACCTCTGGAAGGCGGACCCGCGCCTCTACGTGGTGCTCTGCACCGCCTACTCGGACTACAGCTGGGACGAGACGGTGCGCGCGCTCGGCCAGACCGAGCGGCTGCTGATCCTGAAGAAGCCCTTCGACACGGTGGAGCTGCTCCAGCTCGCCCACGCGCTGACGGAGAAGTGGAACCAGAAGCAAGAGAGCGAGGCCCAGCTCGCGAGCCTCAAGGCCGAAGCCACGGAGCACGAGGAGCGGCTGCAGTCGCTGAGCACGCAGCTCCAGGCCGCGGCGATCAGCCACCTCGAGCAGGAGCTCTCGATCGCCACGCGCATCCAGACGCAGATCCTGCCGCGCGTGCTGCAGGCCCCGGGCCTCGAGGTCGCGGCGCGCATGGCGCCGGTGAGCGAGGTGGGCGGCGACTACTACGACTTCGTGCCGACGGTAGACGGGGCCTGGATCGGCATCGGGGACGTCGCGGGGCACGGGCTGACGGCCGGGCTCGTGATGCTGATGCTCCAGAGCAGCATCTCGGCGCTCGTCAGGCGTCAGCCCACCGCGATGCCCGACGAGCTCCTTGCGGTGGTCAACGAGGTGCTCTACGACAACGTGCGCCAGCGGCTGAAGAAGGACGACCACGCCACGCTCACGCTGCTCCGCTACACGCGGGACGGGACGGTCTGCTTCGCCGGCGCGCACGAGGAGCTCATCGTCTGCCGGCGCGAGACGGGCGCGTGCGAGCAGCTCGAGACCCCCGGAGCCTGGGTAGGAGTGCGCCGCGACATCCGCAAGGTGACCACGAGCCAGACGCTCACCCTCACGCCCGGCGACATCCTGCTGCTCCACACCGACGGGATCTCCGAGGCCCGCTCGGCCGGCGGCGAGGAGCTGGGCGTGGAGCGCCTGTCCCGCGAGGTCTCGCACGTGAGGCACCTGCCGGTGACCGAGATCCTGGACCACCTCTTCGACGTGACCGACCGCTTCACCAAGCAGCACAAGGACGACCGCAGCCTGATGATCCTGCGGTACGTGGGATAGAGCGAAGCGGAAGGGGAGAGGGGGCAACGGGGGCACGAGGCGACCCGGCGGAATGCGCGGGCCTGCCCCGCCGTTCTGACAGACGGGCAGATCCTTCGGGGGGAATCACATGCAGAGCACGAGGCACGGGTGCGGCGTGGCCGTTGTCGCGGTGGCCGTCGCGGTCGCCGCCGCGCTGGGCGGCTGCGACGCGGGCGGCGGTGGCGCGCAGGAGGCGTGCGCACCGGTGCGCGACCGGGGGGTCACCCCGCAGGTGGATGCGGCGCGAACGAGCGATCTGGGCGCGTGCGTGGCCGACCCGGGCAGCCTCGCGGGCTGCTACGTGGGAGAGCGGTGGGCCGAGTGCCCGGGGGCGGGGCCGCCCGGGGCCTACTGCGGCCGGGAGGGGGGCTGCAAGTGGCTGAGCGGGGGTCAGCCGCGCGGAGGCCTGCAAACGCCCCTCGCCTTCGACTGCCGGTGCGCCTGGCCGAGCTGGGGGGCCGAGGACGAGGCGAGCATGGCCTCGTTTCTCCTCGGCTGGGGCAGCGAGCCATGGACGCGCGAGCGGGCCCTGGCCCTGCCCGTGACCTTCGACGCCAGCCTGGCGGCCGGGACACCCAAGGTGAGCTGCACGGGATGTGCGGGGAGCTGCGCGCTTCCTCCGGGCCTCTGCGAGGCGACGACGTTGCGGGTGAGCAGGAACTATCCTGGGACCCTGGTCGTCGTGCTCGGGGAGGAGCTGGCCATGGCCGGCTGGAACCTCCACCTCGAGTTCGACGTCGCGCGCAGCCCGCCCCGCGCGCGGGCCTGCCGCATCCCCTTCACCGACGCGCCGAGGTGCCAGGCGGCGGAGCCGGTCTGCGCGACCGAGGGGAGGGCCACGCTCTCAGCGAGGCCCTGCCGCGAGCGGCTCGGCGAGCTGCACGGGCGCTTCGAGGCGAAGTTCCCCGATGGGGTGACGATGAAGGGCGCGTTCTAGAACGATCTATCTAGAATGGCGAGGTCCCGAGGCGCCTTCCCGGCGTCGTCGGCGGTCAGCCGGCCTTCGCGCCCATGGCCTGCTTGAGCGGCTTGTTGAAGGCCCAGATCGCGACCCCCGCGGCCACTCCGAGGGCGAGCAGGAGCAGGAAGAAGTAGTCCTTGGGCATGCGCGTGTAGAGCGCCCCGATGTAGCCCGAGAGCAGGTTGCCGAAGAAGCTGGAGAGGAACCAGGTGCCCATCATCATCGACACGATGCGGGCGGGGGCCACCTTGGTCACGAGCGACAGGCCGACCGGGGAGAGGTAGAGCTCGCCGACGGTGAGCAGGAGCGTGCAGAAGACCGGCCAGAAGACGCTCCCCTTGCCGGTGCCGACGACGCGCGAGCCGACCACCATCACGATGAAGGAGAGCCCCAGGATGAAGCAGCCGATGGCCATCTTGGCCACGCTCGAGGGCTCGCTCCCGCGGCGCGCCTGCCAGGCCCAGATGATCGTCGAGAGGGGGGCCATGATGAAGATGAAGAGCGGGTTGAAGGACTGGAACCAGGTGGACGGGACCTGGAAGCTGCCGAGGGTGGGCCACACGGTCTGCTCGTCGGCCCAGGTCTGCATGGTGTTGCCCTGCTGCTCGTAGACGGCCCAGAAGATGACGTTCAGCCCGCAGAGGATGATGAGCGCGAAGATGCGGCGCCACTCCTCCTTGGTGAAGCCCTCGGGCGGGGCGGCGGTCGCGGCGGCGGCGGCGGCCCGGCGGTGGGCGAGGGTGTCGGGGGCGAGGTGCTTCACGCCGACGAGCTGCACGGCGAGCCCGACCAGCATGCCGATGCCGGCGGCCAGATAGCCGTAGCGCCAGCCGTAGAGCGCGGCGAGCGTGCCGCAGACCAGGTTGCAGATGAAGGCGCCCAGGTTGATCCCCATGTAGAAGATCGTGAAGGCGCCATCCCGGCGCGGGTCGCCTGGCGGATAGAGGCTCCCGACCTGCGTCGAGATGTTGGGCTTGAAGAGCCCGTTGCCGAGGATGAGCAGGAGCAGCCCGACGAAGAACATGTTCTCGGCGCCGAAGAGCACGAACTGGCCGCAGGCCATCAGGATGGCCCCGAGGTAGACCGCCTTCCGCTGACCGAAGTAGCGGTCGGCCAGAATCCCGCCGAGGAGCGGCGTGAGGTAGACGAGCCCGCTGTACCAGCCGTAGACGACCGAGGCCTGCTCGTTCACCCCGCTCGGCAGGAGGTTCCGGATCACGCTCCAGCCGAGGACCGCGTCGGGGTCGCCGGGGGCCCGCGTCGTGCCGCCCTGGAGCACCTGCCGCGTGGTGACGAACAGGTAGTTGGCCATGTAGAGCTTCAGCAGCCCGCGCATGCCGTAGTAGGAGAAGCGCTCCCACATCTCCGTGAAGAAGAGGACGAAGAGCCCGACCGGGTGGCCGAGGAAGGTCTTCTTCGTGCGAGGTCCGGACCAATCTGCGTGCGTGGTTTCCGTCGACATGGCGCGTCCCGTGTTGGCGGCCGCAGCCTAGCCGCCCGGAGGGGCGCAAGTCAAAGGGGGGCGCAGGTCAAAAGGCGTCGAGGGGGGCGCTACTTCCGGGCGAGGAGGGCGGCGAGGCCGAGGCAGCCGAGCGCGTTGCCGGCGAGCCAGAGCGATTCGAGGCCCAGGTGGTTCGGGATCCAGGTCAGGTCCGCCGTCGGGAAGAGCGCGGCGAAGGCCAGGTGCGCGCCCACGCCGACGCTGAGCCCGAAGAGCAGCCCGCGCAGCCGGGGGACGCCGTAGAAGAGCCCCGCCAGAAGGAGCGGCACCCCCATGCTGTAGAAGATCGGGTTGCCGTGGCCGGCGGCGCCGAGGAGGGCGCTGTCCCAGGCCGGCAGGCCTTGCGTGGCGAGCGTCCCGAGCGCCCCGGAGGCGCTGACCCCGAGGACGGGCAGGAAGAAGAGCCCCGCCGAACCGAAGAGCAGGCCGAGGAGGACCGTGGGGCCGAAGCGGAGCACCTGCGCTCCGCCCGAGCGCGCTCCGAGGAGGAGGAGGAGGCCGAAGAGCCCCGCGAGGCCCACGCGGTAGCCGCCCCAGGTGGTGCTGGTCTTGGTGAGCGCGGCCCCCGCGTCCACGATCCCCGCGCCGTAGTGCTCGTCGCTCGCCACCTTCTTCGGGTGACGCGCGGTGCTCTTCAGGAGCTTCAGCACCGCCTTCGGGTCGGTCACGCCGCTTTGCATGACCAGCGCCGCCACGCCGGCCACGTGCGGGCTGGCCATCGAGGTCCCCATGAACATCAGGTAGTCGTTCTCGTCGGGGTGTCCGGGGACGATCGTGTTCTGCAGCACGCCGTCGGGGAGCCCGTCGCCGTTCTGGTCCACGCGTGTGTTCCCCCCCGGCGCGGCGAGGGCGATCTCCTTGCCCCAGTTCGAGTAGAAGGTGGTGCTCTCGTCGAACTGCGTGGCGGCCACGGCCACGGCGCCCGGGTAGGCGGCCGGATACGAGACGTGCCCTCGGCCGTCGTTCCCGGCGGCGCAGACCACGAGCACGCCCTTGCCCGCGGCGTACTTCACCGCGTCGGCGAGCACCTTGCTCGAGCGACCGCCGCCGAGGCTCATGTTGATGATCTTCGCCCCGTGGTCGGTGGCGAAGCGGATCGCCTCCGCGATGTCGGCCACCGAGCCGAAGCCGCGCGAGGAGAGCACCTTGAGCGGCATGATCTTGGCCCCGAAGGCCACACCCGCCACGCCTACGCCGTTGTTCGTGGCCTGCGCGATGGTCCCCGCCACGTGCGTGCCGTGTCCGTGGTCGTCGAGCGCCAGCTCGTTGTCGTTGACGAAGTCGTAGCCCGGGACGATCTCGGTGCCGGCCAGGTCGGGGACCCCCTTCACGCGCCCGTGGTTCTTGTAGGCTACGCCGGTGTCGATCACGGCCACGATCACGCCGGCGCCCTGCGCGCGCGGCCAGGCCTTGTCGAGGCCGATCTGGCGGAGGTGCCACTGGTACTGGAACTTCGGGTCGTTCGGGAAGCCCTTCCAGGCCGGAGCCGCGCCGCGCTCCACCCGCGCGGGCGCGTGCTCGAGCGGCGGCAGGCCGTAGAGCTCGTCCAGCTCGGCGCGTTCCACCGCCGGTTCCTGGCGCAGGCGTGCGAGGAGCCGCGAGGCCGGCAGCTTGCCCAGCGCCGCCCGATAGAGCCGCTCCACCAGCGAGAAGCGGCTGTTCGGCCGCAGCGTGAGGCCGTAGCGGCGCTCGAGCGCCTTGACCTCGGCGTCCCCCACGTCGTTGCGGAGGTCCACGATCAGGTGGTCGGCCGCCGACCCGTCTGCCGGTGCGTAGGTTGCCGGCGCCGCCACCTCGGGCTCGGCTCCGGTATCCAGCCGCCCCGTGTACCAGAGGTAGACCAGCGCCGCGAGCAGCACGAGCAGCAGAATCAGCCAGGTCTTGCGCTTCATGCTCCACCTCCGGCGCGGCAGGGCCCGAAGCAACCTACGCCCGATGGGGCGTCGGAGCTTCCCGGTCGCACGCGCTGGTTAAATGTAGCAGGTTTCCGGGCGCGACCAGGAACGCGGCGCCGCTGGCCGAGGGAGGCCCGCCAGCCGGGCTACTCCCCCTCGTGGCTCTCTTCGTCCTCGTCCAGGTGGAAGTCCTTCCCCGGCCCCGGCCCCGGGCCGGCCGCCGCGGCGGGGCGTTGCTCGGGACCCGTGCCGGTGACGGCCGCCACCACCTCGAGGCTCGGGGTGCGGTCCACGCTGTCCAGGGGAGGGCGCGTCGCCTCCGCGGGCTGCTCGCCCTTGCGCCCGCGCAGGCAGCCGGCCTTGATGGTCACGCCGAAGGCCCGCTCACCGAAGTAGGCGTCGATGGCCTCCTTGATCTGCCAGAAGATGTCCTGCATCTCCTGCCCCTTGCCGATTACCTCTTTCCACGCCGTCAGGGGGCCGTATTCGATCACCGGGGCGAAGAAGAACTCGCGGGCGCTCTGGAACAGGAGGTTGAACTCCTCCATCTCGACCTGCACGTCCTCTAGACCGCTCTGCTCCATCCAGCGCGCCGCCTGCTCGGCGTCGGGGGTCTCAAGGATGTGACGCTCGAGGCGCTCGAGCGCCTCGTGCTTGTCGTTCTTGACCAGCACCTCGCGGTAGATGTCGTAGAACTCGGCGAAGGAGCCGAGAAGCGGCAAGGTCACGATCACGCGGCCCCCGGCCTTGGTGACGCGGGCGAGCTCCTTCAGCGCCTCGGCGGGGTCCTCGCGCTCGAGCAGCCCGAGGTTCGAGACCACGAGGTCGTAGACCTCGGAGGCGAAGGCGAGCTTCGCGGTGGCCGGCTCGGAGCGGAAGAAGATGCGCTTGCCCGAGAGCGCCCCGGCCTTCTGCCGCGCCACGTCGAGGAGCGCGCCCATGGACTCGATGGCCACGATGCGCCCCTGCCCCTGCATCAGGTTGAGCAGCTCGAGGGCGGGGTAGCCGGTCCCGCAGGCCACGTCGAGCACCATGGCCTTCGGGGGGAGCTCGAGGTCTCGGAGCAGCATGCGACCGAAGCGGTGCGACCAGATCGGGAGGATCTCGTCGTCGTAAACCCGCGCCATCTTGTCCGCGCGATGGCTCCGCTTCTTCATCACCGGAGACTATAGGGTACGCGGCCGCAGAGCGTCAAAAACAAGATCGACGTGGCGCGTCGTCGACCTGTCGCCGCGCGCGGGGGCTATGGTCCCGTGCGACGCTTGCCGCGTCCGGCCTTTCGGGTTCAGATGGCGCGAGGCGGATCGCGTCGCGAGGAGAGCACCGTGTTCGAAGCGCTGGGCGTGGATGTCCCCGTGGTGTTGCGCACGGCGTTGCGCGGCGGCGGCGAGTTCGCCGACCTCTTCTTCGAGCGCGTGCGGCAGTGCTACGTGCTCTGCGAGGGGGGGAGCGTCGCGAACATCACGCAAGGCGTGAGGCGGGGCGTGGGGGTGCGGGTGATCTACCGCGGGCGCACGGCGTACGCCCACGGAGAGGTGCTCACCACGCGAAGCCTGGTCGAGCTGGCGGAGACGGTCGCAGCGATGGCGCGCGAGAACGCGCCGGGGGTCTTGGCCTCGGTGGAGCGCCCGCTCTCGAACCCGCTCGCGTTCGAGCCGACGCACCCTTCGAGCGGCCTCGAGCTCGCGGGGAAGATCGCCCTCTGCCAGCGCGCCGACCGCGCGGCCCACGCCGCGGATCCGCGGATTCGCTACATGGAGGTGCTCTACGTCGATTCGCAGCGCGAACTAGCCGTCGCCAACTGCCTCGGTGAGCGGTCGGAGGAGACGCTGCACTCGCTGCGGTTCTCGGCGTGGGCCACGGCGCTCGGCGACGACGGGAAGCGCTGGCGCAGCTACCACGGCGAGGGGGGCGTGGGCGGACTCGAGCGCTTCGATGAGGTGTCGCCCGAGCAGATCGGCCGGGAGGCGGCGCAGCGGGCGGTGCTCAACCTCGACGCGCCGCCGGCGCCGGCCGGGCGCATGCCCGTGATCCTGGCGGCGGAGGCGGGGGGGGCGCTGCTTCACGAGGCGGTGGGGCACGGGCTGGAGGCGGACCTCGTGCACGGCGGAACGAGCTGCTACGCCGGCCGCCTCGGCGAGAGGCTCGCCGCGTCCAAGGTCAGCATCGCCGACGATCCCACCCTGCCGGGACTGCGCGGCACGTATCGGTTCGACCACGAGGCGGTGCCGTCGCGACGCACGCTCCTCATCGACCGGGGGATCCTCGCGGCCTACCTCTACGACCGCGTGCACGCCCTGCGCCACGGCGCGTCCTCGACGGGCAACGGGCGGCGCGAGAGCTACCGCTTCCCGCCGCAGGTGCGCATGTCCAACATCTTCGCGCTGCCGGGGGACGACGACCCGGAGGCGATCCTGCGCGGGACGCCGAGTGGGCTCTACGTGCGGAAGATGGGGAGCGGCCAGGTGGACACGCTGAGCGGGGACTTCGTCTTCCGGGTGAGCGAGGGGTACCTGATCGAGAACGGGGCCCTCGGTCCGGCCGTCCGCGGCGCCACGCTGACGGGGAACGGCCCCGAGGTGCTGCAGGCCATCGACGCGGTCGGCCCCACGCTCAAGTTCTCGCCGGGGATCTGCGCCAAGGGGGGCCAGGACGTCGCGGTCTCCGACGGGCAGCCGATGTTGCGGATCCAGGAGCTCTTGGTCGGCGGGGAGTCGGACTGAGGGCCTGGCCCATCTTTCAGCCGGCGACGAAGACGCCTTCGACGAGCAGGCTCGAGCCGCCGTGGTTGTTGAAGAAGCGCAGGTCACGGCCGACGGCCCGGGCGCGGTCTAGCAGCTCGAGGAGGGTTCCCGAGATCGTCACTCCGGTCACGCCCTCGGCCGGAGCTCCGTTGCGGACGCGACGCCCGGTCACGCCGAACGAGAACGCGCCGCTCGTCGAATCCGCGGCGTCGATGTCCAGGATCTCGTCGATGAGGAGCCCCTCGCCGAGCCCCCCGAGGAGCTCTGCGGGACCGTCGGGGCCGGGCCGGAAGTAGAGGTTCGTCGGGCCAAGCACGGGAGGGCTGCCGTAGTCCTCGCGCTGCGTGTTGCCGGTGGACCGTCGCCCCTCGGCGCGCCCGTAATCGCGGTTGTAGAGGAACGACCGGAGCTCGCCCTCGTGGGCCACGACGGTCGTCTGCTGCGGGGTTCCCTCGCCGTCGAAGCACGCCGCTCCCGTTCCGCGTGGATCGAGGCCGTCGTCCACGAGCGTGAGGGCGCGGGAGAAGACGCGCTGGCCGAGCCGACCCGCCAGGACCGAGCGCCCGCTGCGCACGGCCTCGATCGATATGAGCTTGCCGAGCGCCTCCATGAGCTGCGCCGTCGGCCAGGGCTCGAAGAGCACGTCGTAGCGGCCGGTCGGGACGGGGCCCGCGCCGAGAGCTGCCGCGGCCCGCGCGCCGACCCGTGCGCCGAGCTCCTCGAGGGGGAGCTGGTCCCAGAAGAACCCCGACGCGCCTTCCCAGCCGACGCGATCGTCGTCGGCGCGACGCGCCACGGCCGACACCTGGAAGCTGAGGATCGAGCGTAGCTGCGCGAGGTCCACGCCGCGCGAGGTCACGAGCCGCTCGCCCTGCCAGTCCTCCTTGAGCCGGACCTCGCGGACCCCTTGCACGGCTGGGTCCGCACCGCGGGCCGCGCGCTCCACGGCGGCCAGGCGCGCGACGCGATCGTCGGTGGTGAGCGAGAGGAGCGCCGGGTCAAATAGCTCGAGCGAGGGGAGGTCCCGCACCTCGGCCGGGCCGACGAAGTCCATGCCGAACGAGCTCGCCGACGCGGCGGCTGCTTCGAGGGCCATGGCGACGGCCTCCTCGGCGTCGCTCTCCTCGAGACAGGTGGTGAAGCTCGAGCCGAGGCGTCCACGCCAGAGCGTGCGCACGCCGACGCCCTGGGGCCGCGCGACGATGAGCTCCTCGATCTCGCCTTCCCGGAGGGCGAGGGTCAGCTCCCGGCCGAAGCGCAGGTAGACCTCCCAGCTGTCGGCCCGGCTGGCGGCGAGGGCCGCGAGGAGCGCATCGATGGAGGGGGGCGTCACCTGCTGCATGGATCCTTTCGACGGCGCGTGCTCACTCCGGGGGCGGCGGATCTCCCGAGAGCTGCATGCGCGGCGCCTTCACCCCCTGCGTCAGGGCCCAGCCCGTGCCGAACAGGTAGTAGCAGGTGGCCAGGCCGAGCAGGTATTCGGGGAAGAGGCGGGTGAGGCCGCAGAGGTAGACGGCGGTGATGTTGACCCCCATCACGACGTTGATCGCGAGCGACCGCCGCTTGACGAGCTTGGGCAGCGGCAGCCGGCTCACCATGAGCAGCGCCAGCACCAGCATGAGGATGGGCATGGCGAGGCGGTGCTGCCACGGGACGCCGTACTTCTCGCCGGTGAGGAAGAGCGTGGCCACGAGAGCCCCCGAGTGCGTGGTGGGGATCCCGAAGAAGAACTCCTTGCCGTACTCGCCGGTCATCACGTTGAACTTGGCCAGCCGGAGCGCGGCTCCGACGGGGAAGGCGAGCCCGCCGGCGTAGGCCAGGGTCTTGAGGAGGGTCGCGGAGACCGGGAGGGTCGGCGCCGACGGGCCGAGCACGGCGGTGAGCATGAGCACCGCGGGAGCCACGCCGAAGGTCACGACGTCGCTCAGGCTGTCGAGCTCCGTGCCGAACTTCGAGGACGCGTTGAACAGGCGCGCGACCGTCCCGTCGGCCTTGTCGAGCAGGACGCACAGGAGGATGAACCACGCCGACGACCCGAGGCGCCCCGCGATCGCCTCGCCGATGGAGAGCAGGCCGACGCTCAGGCTCGCGCAGGTCACGAGGTTCGGCAGCACGTAGCGACCGGGGAACGGCATGGCCCGAGCATACGCAAGGACGGGCGGGACGGAAGCCTTTTCCGTGGCGGGCCCGCCGCGGCGGGGGCCCCTCCGGGAAGCCGGTGCGTCTCGACGACGGCGCGTGAGTTGCCGTGCCCCGACACCCGGGGCATCCTTCTTCGCTCATGCCCCAGGTGCTGCGCTTCGTCCTCTTCATCGGCCTCATGCTCGCGTGCGTGGTGGGCATCCACTACTACCTGTGGGTGCGACTCATCCGCGACCCCGCCCCGGCCTTGCACGGGCGCATCCTCCTCACGGTGCTCCTCGTGGCGCTCGCGGTGTCGCTCCCGTCGGCGTTCTTCCTCTCGCGGGCGCTCCCGCTGCCCGCGGCGCGGGCCGTGCTCTTTCCGATCTACTTCTGGATGGGCTTCATGTTCGTGCTCTTCGTCTGCCTCCTCGGGGCGGAGCTCGTGCGTCTCGGCAGCGGCGCGGCCGTGCGCCTGGCGCGCGGAGCGGGAGAGGTCGCGGACCCCGAGCGGCGTTTGCTGCTGGCGCGCCTCGGCGCGATGGCCGTGACCACCACGGCCGGGAGCCTCGGAGCCTTCTCCGTGCACACCGCCCTCGGCCGCGTGGTGGTCAAGCGCCTGAAGGTCGAGCTCCCGCGTTTTCCGCGCGAGCTCGACGGACTCACGGTGGTGCAGCTCTGCGATCTGCACATCGGTCCGACGCTGGGGCGCGCCTGGCTCGAGGGGATCGTGGCGCAGACGAACGCGCTGAAGCCGGACGTGATCGCCATCGTGGGCGACCTCGTGGATGGCTCGGTGGAGCGGCTGCGACACGAGGTAGCCCCCCTGGCCCAGCTCAGGGCGCGCCACGGCGTCTTCTTCGTCACGGGGAACCACGAGTACTACTCGGGGGCCGTGGAATGGGTGGCGGAGCTCGAGCGGCTCGGCCTGCGGGTCCTGCGCAACGAGCGGGTGCGCATCGGCACCGAGGTGGCGAGCTTCGACCTCGCGGGGGTGGACGACTACGGCGCCGAGGGGCTCGCCCCGGGGCACGCCCACGACCTCGAGCGGGCGCTCGCCGGCCGCGACCCGACGCGCGAGGTGGTGCTCCTCGCGCACCAGCCGCGCAGCATCTTCGAGGCTGCACGGCTCGGCGTGGGGCTCCAGCTCTCCGGCCACACCCACGGCGGGCAGATCTGGCCCTGGCGCTATCTCGTCTACCTGCAGCAGCCGTACGTCTCGGGGCTCGCGCGGCACGACCGGACGCTCATCTACGTGAGCGAGGGGACGGGGTTCTGGGGGCCGCCCATGCGGCTCGGCACGAAGGCCGAGATCACGCACCTCACGCTGGCCTCGCCGTCGGGACCCGCGGAAACGCGTCCAGCCTGAGCCTTGAATGAACTAGTGGCAGTCGAGGCGCACCGTAAGTATCATGGCTCAAACGCATTCTGAGCGGGGATGACCAAGCAGGGAGAGCAACAAGCGCAGGCGTTGGTACAGGCGCTGCGCCGCCATCCGCGGGTCGGCTTCCAGGGCCTCGCGAGCGGCGAGGGGCAGGTGGCTCGCATGGCCGAGACCCTGCCTCTGCTCGTGCCGTTCAACCAGCCGAGCTACTTCAAGCTGCTGCCGATCCTGGACTGGGATCACCGGCTCCCCTCGCGAACCGGGATCCTGCGCATCTACGGCTACTACAGCGAGGCCACGCTGCGCCTCGGCGAGGCGGAGGTGGCCGAGCGCCAGGCGCAGATCCGCAGCCTCGATAAGTTCCCGGAGTTTGACGTGCCGGACTATGCCGGGATCAGCGCCGACGAGTCCTACGAGGGGGAGGTGGACCTCACGGGGGCGGTGGCGCGCCTTCGCCTGGCGAGCAACTGGCGCCGGGAGATCGGCTTCGGAGACTCCCGCGCCGCCGTGAAGGCCGCGCGCCGCTCGGAGCAGTTCCGCGAGCTGATGAACGAGGTGCGCGGACGCCCGGATTACCTCGGGGACCTCGAGGCCGTGAGCTGGACCCCCCCCTGCGAGACCGACTACGCGAGCTGGACCATCGACGTCTGGTACCTGATGTACCTCGACGCCGCCGTGGGCAAGGGACGAAGCTTCCTCGTGGACCCGCAGGCCCGCCGCGTGGTAGGCGTACGAGAGTTCGTCGTACGAGCGAGTTGAGCGGAGCGACCATGACGCTGAGCGAGCTGAACCTGGACGAGCGAGCCCTGATGATCGGGCTCTTCAAGCTGGTGATCGGCACCGACCAGAAACTCTCGGGCGAGGAGTCGGCGGCCTTGCTGCGCGTGGCCGACGAGCTGGGGAGGGCCGAGTTCATCGAGGCCCGGCAGGAGGCCCAGGCGCGCTTCACCACGACGGGGTCGATCCGCATGGCGACGGCCGACCTCGACCGCCAGGCCGCGCGCGAGCTGATCTACGATAGGGTTTTCCAGGTAGCCTCGACAGAGGGCCTCCAGTCCCGCGAGCGCGAAGAGCTCGACTGGCTCGGCGATACCTGGGAGCTCCCACGCGACCGGGTGACCGGGGCGCGGCTCGTGAGGGATCGGAGATAGGGGCGAGAGCGTTCGGCCTCGCCTCGCAAGATCCCGCGTCCGAGGGGCGCGACGGCGTCTCCCCCGTCCCGTTCCGTCCTATGTGCCCGGAACGACGCTCGTGGGAATCAATCCCCGCAGCTTCCAGCCCGTCTTGAGCAGCCAGGTCCGTGGTTCGAGCACCGGCGGGTCTCCGTCGGGGCGCAGCGGCGTGCGGTCTTTCCAGCCGTCGAAGTAGCGCGCCGAGCTGCACGCGTCCAGGTCGCGTCGCGGGACCCACTTGCCGCGCGCACGTGCGTGCTTGCGTCGATTTTGAAGCACGTACGCCAACGTCGCCTTCACCTCGCTCGGCGTCTTCAGAATGTGCTGGTGGTAGCGGTCCCGAAAGACCCGCCCCTTGCGGCCCACCGTGCGGTTCAGCGCGTGCGCGAGGCGGATCGCCAGCGCCCGCAGCCCCTTCATCAGCACGCCCCGGTCCTTCGCCTCTGTCACGAGGTGCAGGTGGTTCTTCTGGATCGAGTAGTGGGCGAGGTTCATCCCGAACCGTCCCGCCGACTCCACGAACGCCTTCTCGATCGCGCGTAGCTGCTTCTTGCTCCGCAGGTTCGGCAGCCCCTGCACGACCTTCATCGTGACGTGCACCGGGAAGCGGCTGGCCAGAAGCGGTCGCGTCCGATGCGGGAGCCCGCTCCCCGGCTGCTTCTTCCGCCCCGCGCCCGGGCGCTTTCCGCCCCACGGCCTCGTCTCCCGCGTAGGCAGTGGAAGCTGCGTCGCAGAACCCGCCGGCAGACGTGTGCCCGCGGACCGGCCTTTTGCCGAGGAGGATTTGCACGTTCGTGCCAACATGAATAGGGCCAATACTAGCAGCTCGCTGGTCTGACGTCAAGCGATGTCCTTGCACGAACACGCCCACCTCCCGTCGACAGCCATCCTCCCCGGCGCACCGATTCCCCACGACCGCCCGCGTGTGCACCCCCAGCGCCCGCGCGCACCACGACCGCCCGCCCGCGGTCTCCGTGCAACGGGGCCAAGTCGGTGCGTCGTCGTCGCTTGCTAGATCGTCGGAGGTGTCCGGTCGCTACCCGCGTCCGGTCGCTACCCGGCTCGCGCCGCGAGGAGCGCCTGGGCCTCCTGCTCGGCGGCGCGATAGGAGCTCCGGACCAGCGGCCCGGCGGTAACGAGGGGAAAGCCCAGCTCTCGCGCGCGCGAGGCGAGGGCCTCGAACTCGGCGGGGGGCACGAAGCGCGAGACGGGGAGGTGCTTGCGGGTGGGGCGCAGGTACTGGCCCATCGTGACCCAGTCCACGCCGGCGGCGCGGAGGTCCACGAGGGCCCGGTCCAGCTCCTCCGGAGCCTCGCCCAGCCCGAGGAGGAGCGAGGACTTCACGAGCGCGCGCGGGGCGAGCTCGCGGTAGAGGCGGAGCGCCTCGAGGGTCTTGCCGTAGCCCGAGCGGCGGTCGCGCACGGTACGGGTGAGGCGCTCGACCGTCTCGAGGTTCTGTCCGAGGACCTGCGCTCCTGAGCGCGCGACGCGTTCGAGCGGCTCCCGCTGGAGGTCGAAGTCGGGGGTCAGGAGCTCCACCACCACGGCGGGGATGCGCTGGCGCACCGCCTCGACCGTCCGCACGAAGTGCCCCGCCCCACCGTCGGGGAGGTCGTCGCGATCCACGGAGGTGATCACGACGTAGCGCAGCTCCATCGCGGCGGCGGCGTCGGCCACCTGCGCGGGCTCGGCCGGATCCGGCGCGAGCTCCGGCTTGCCGCTGGTCACGTCGCAGAAGCGGCAGGCCCTCGTGCAGACCTTGCCGAGGATCATGAACGTCGCCGTGCCGCCCCCCCAGCACTCGGCCACGTTCGGGCAGCGCGCCTCCTCGCAGACCGTGTGCAGGCCGCCCTGACGGAGTCGCTGCTTCAGCGTGGCGTAGTGGCCGCCCCCGGGGAGGGGGACCTTCACCCAGGGGGGAAGTCGCTCGGCCACGGGACTACAACTGGGCCATCAGCTCGACCCCCGCGCGCTCCCAGGCGATCCCCTGCTTCATCCAGTCGATGAAGCGCGAGACGAGCTCCGGCTTGAAGCCAAAGGCCTCGGCGGTCTGGTTGATGAACGACAGCTCCTTGGCCGTGATCTGCTCGTCGAGGAGCGAGGCCGCCACGACGCGCCGGAAAAAGAAGGTCCGCATCGAGCGGCTCGTGATCTCACCGAGCAGCTCGGCGTAGGGCGCACCGTCGCGCATCGTCGCCTGCAGGGTCTGGATCTCCTCCGAGGCCAGCCCGAGCTGGAGCGCCGCCTGCGCGACGAAGTTCACCTCCTCGTGACTCAGCTCCCCTTGCGTGCGCAGCATGGCCGCCAGAGCCTTGCACACGGCTAGCGATTCGCTCATCGGTCCCTCCTTCGTCGGGGTGACGTCCGTTCTCAGGGCGTTTCGCGGCGAAGCATACCCCCGCGGTGGTCGGTCGTCGACCTACGACACCGCACGACGCGGGCCGGTCGCCCCGCGCCCTCCGTCACGTCACGGCCCAGTCTGGGCTACGCTCCCTCCCTCGTCGAGGAGGAGCTCCGCCACCATCGCGCTCCAGATGTAGTTCGCCATCGAGCGATTGGGAGCGTCCTGGTCGTCCGGGTTGTAGTGCTCGCGAAACTGGTGGTGGCGCCGGAGCTGCGCCGCCACGGCGTCGTAGGTCCGACGCGTGAGCTGCCGCGCGAGCTCGGGCTTGCCCGCTCCGCGCAGCCCGCGCGCGAGGAGGAGCTGCCACGGGACCCAGACCGGACCGTTCCAGAGGCAGCAGGCCGACGAGGCCGCTGCGAAGTACGGGTCGTCGGCCGCGAGCCCGGGCACGCCGTACCGTCGCCAGAACTTCCGCGGGTCGGTGAGATGGGCGAGGAGCGCCTCCTTTCGTCCCTCGGGGACGATCCCGGCCCAGAGCGGCAGGAGCCCCGCGATCTCGAAGCGCCGGAGGTCGCCCGGTTTGGCGTAGCCGAAGGTGTTGTCTTTGCGCGCGACGTGGAAATAGAACTTTCGTTCGTCATCCCAGAGCGTCGCGTTGATGCGACGCGCGCGCTCGTCGGCCTGCCTGTCCCAGTCCGCGGCGTCGGCGCTGCGACCGAGGAGCCGCGCGAGCGAGGCGAGCGACTTCTCCTCCATCACGAGCTCCACGTTCAGGTCGAGCCCCTCGACCTCCTCGGGCGGGGCGACCTCTTCCCAGATCGCGTTCGCCAGATCGCGCAGGGATTCGGTCTTGCCGAAGCCTCCCCACTCGGAGAGGCCGTCCTGGTCCACGTCCCGCTGCGCGACGTAGAAGCGGTGGAGCTTGGCGCCCGTCTCGTAGAGCTGCCGCGCGAGCTCGAGGTCCTTGGTGCGCGCGACCACCTCGTGTCCGACGTAAGCCAGTAGCGGCGCCGTCGCGGTGCGCAGGCGGGTCTGCTCCGCCACCGGCCCGAAGTTGTAGGGGAGATAGCCGTCGGCCTCGACGCGGTCGACGAAGTTGCGCAAGACCTCCGCTGCGGCGCGCGGGTCGAGCCGCGCGAGGGGGAGGAGCGACAGGCCTTCGTGGATGTGGACGCCGAGGCGCGCGAACCAGAAGGTCGGCTCGCGGGCGAAGAGGAAGTAGTCGTGCTTGAGGCGACCCTCGGCGGGCATCAGGAGCTGATCGAGCAGCACGAAAGACGAGCGGTAGACGTGCTGCTCCTCGCGCGTGAGGCCCGCGAGAGGCGGCAGCTTGGCGAGTCGGTTCTGCCCGTCGGTGAGGAGCGGGGCGAGCTCGAGCCGCGAGGCCGTCTCCAGCTCGGCGCCGAGGGTGGACTTCTCGGCCTCCGCCACGGCGGCACGGTAGACGCGGAGGCTCGTGCGCGCGCCGGCGGGCAGGGTCACGCGTCGCCGGAGCGCCACGAGGCGAGCGGGAGTGGCGAGCGGCGCCGGAGCGGCGAAGATGGACGCGAGGTCCTGGGCCAGGCCGCTGCCGCAGGTCGCGCGCGAGGCCGTCTCGGCGGCGCCGTCGAAGGCGAAGGCCCCGCGCCACCTCTCGGTGAAGGTCCCGGCCCCGAAGAGCCGCTCGAGCGGGTCCGGCGCCTCGACGTGCGAGAGCGCCACGCCGCGCCCGTCGAGCGCCTCTACCTCGTTGTACAGCGCCGCGCAGTGACGCAGCCAGGGGATGAGCTCCACTTCTACCGCGCTCTGTCGCTCGTTCGCGAGCTCCACGCTGAGCAGCGCCACGCGTGAGGTGGCCGTGACGAAGCGGACCTCGACCCGCAGCCCCTGAGCCGGGGAGAGCTCGAGGACCAGCGCGTCGCTCGCCGTGTGCCGGATGGTGGCCGGGGTGGCGTAGTCCCGCTCGCCGACGAGGAGCTTGCCGTCCACGCGAAAGGCGAGGCCGAGCTCGCCGGCGGTGTCGGTGGCGAACTTCAGGGTCCCGTCGCTCTCGCGCGCCAGGCCGTAGCCCTGGTCGACGAGGTAGCGCGTGCGAGGCCGTGCCGCCGCGACGGTGAGCAGGAGCGGGTCGTCGAAGGTGGCTGCGAGGCTCCCGCCGAGGGGGTTCAGGTCACGCAGCGGCAGCGCCGGTTCGGGGTCACCGTCGCAGCTCGCGACGAGAAGCAGCGCTGCCAGCGCGAGCAGGCGCGTCGTGAAGCGGCTCCGGCCTCGTGCGCTAGGGCTTCTTCGCATAGCCGGTGAGCTCCACGTAGGCGTCGCCTCCGATGGGCTTGCCGGCGCGCGTGCCGCTGATCCGGCAGAGACCCTCCCAGTAGATCGGAGTGCCGCCGATGCTCTGGTGGAACTCCTGGTCGGCGACGAGCGGCGTGATGGTCACGTCGAGCTGCTGCGACGGGATGGTCACCGTCCAGCCGTGCGGGTAGGTGCCCTGGGTGTGGGGGCTCACCCACTGCCCGGTGGACTTGACGCTGAAATCGGTGTCCTTCAGCTCGAGCCCCTTGCCGGCGGCGTCGATGACGGTGCCCCCGTTGAAGCCGGGCTTGCCCGGCCGGCGCACGGTGAAGAGCATCACGTCGGTCTGGTCGTCGAGGCGCAGGCTGAACCAGTCCCACCCCGTGTAGTCCTGGCCCATGGTCCCCCACTGGTGATCCATCCAGGTCGTGCCGGTCACGTTCTTCTTCACCCCGTCCACCGTGATGGAGCCGCTCACGGCCATGTCCGTGTACGAGTAGTAGTAGAAGGGCTTGGTGGAGCCCACGGTCATCCAGCCCTTGCCGTACTGCAGCACCACCGGCTTCTTCGCGGCGAGGTTCAGCTCGATGGCGTAGCCCTTCATGCTGGCGGCGAGCTGGTCCTTGCCGTCGTGGCCGGCCACGCGCCAGCCGCCCACGGTCAGGTCGAAGCCGGCCTTGGCGGGCGGCTGCGGCCCGAGGCTGAGCTGCGTGTCCAGGGCGAAGCTCTTCTTGGCCAGGTCGGTCACGGCGAAGTGTGAGAGGTAGGCCGGCTGCCCCACGATGAAGGCCTGAAAGACCACCAGCTCGAAGCCGTAGCTCTCGCCGCTCTCGGCCTTCAGGACGCCCGTGTAGTACCACCACTCGACGGGGTCCTTGTGCGGCGCCTCGTCCTCGGGGAGCGTGACGGGCTTGACCGGTGCGGCGTCGCCCGTGCTGCCGTCGCGCAGCGCGTCGCCCCCGCGTCCGTCGGAGAGGCGCCCGTCGAGGAGCGCCGCTCCTCGGTCCACGGCCGCTCCGTCCGGCGTCCCGGCGTCGGGCTGCGAGGTCCCCGTCGTGGACGAGCAGCCGAGAAAGACCAAGCCCAGCAGACCGAGCGCGAGAACCCTGGAACGCAGCATCGTCGGAAGCCTCCACCTCGCCCGGTGCCATCAGGCGGCGAGGGCCCTGTTACTGCAGAGCGGCGGGGACCGCAAGAGGCTGTCTTGACTCTCGTCATGGAGAGTCGCCGCGGCCGCGTGGTAGGCGCGTGCTCTTCGCGCGCGGAAGCCCTATGGGTGGGCGGGTGCGGCATTCCAACGGTCGGACGGTCGAGGTCGAGCATGGAGAGTCTTCCGCGCATCGCGCTCCCCGAGCGCTTCAACGTGGCGAGCGAGCTCCTCGAGGGGGCTCGCGAGGCCGACCGCGGCGCGCGCACGGCCTTCGTCTGCGGCGACCGCAGCCACAGCCTGGCCGAGGTGGCGGAGCTGGCCGACCGCGCGGGGAGCGCCTTCGCCGAGCTGGGCCTCGAGCTGGAGCAGCGGATCGTGCTCCTCTGCCTGGACTCGATCGAGTTCGTGGCCAGCTTCCTCGGCGCGATCGGGATCGGCGCGGTGCCGGTGCCGCTGAACACGCTCTGGCGGCCGCGCGACCTGGTCTACGCGCTCAACGACAGCCGCGCCAAGGTGCTCGTGGTGCACCGGGCGCTCTGGGAGCCGCTCGCGCCGCTACGCGACGAGTTGCCCTTTCTGCGGCACGTGCTCGTCGTCGGAGAGCCCGCAGATGGTACGCGCGCGTTTGAGGAGCTGCTCGCGGGGCGCGGTGCGTCTCCGGCCCCGGATCCGGATCCGGCCCGGGCCCGGGCCCGGGCCCCGCTCGCTCCCGCGCCCACGCGGCGGGACGACCCGGCCTTCTGGCTTTACAGCTCCGGCTCCACTGGCGCTCCGAAGGCGGCGGTGCATCTGCAGCAGGACATGATCTTCTGCGCCGAGCTCTACGCCCGCGGGGTGCTCGGGCTGCGCCCCGACGACGTGGTCCTCTCGGCGGCCAAGCTCTTCTTCGCCTACGGCCTGGGGAACAGCCTGACCTTCCCGCTCCGCCTCGGCGCCACGTCGGTGCTCTACCCGGAGCGCGCGACCCCGGAGGCGATGTTCGAGCTCCTCGCCGCGCACCGCGCGACGATCTTTTTCGGCGTGCCCACCCTCTACGCCGCGATGCTACAGGTCCCCGGGGCCGAGACGCGTTACGACCTCTCGGCGCTGCGCCTCTGCGTCTCCGCCGGCGAGGCGCTCCCCTCCGAGCTCTACCACCGCTTCCGCGAGCGCTTTGGCGTGGAGATCCTCGACGGGATCGGCTCGACCGAGGCGCTCCACATCTTCATCTCCAACCGCGCGGGCGAGGTGCGCCCCGGAGCCTCAGGCAGGCTCGTCCCCGGCTACGAGGCCCGCATCCTCGACGACGACGGAGCGCGAGTGCCCCCGGGAGAGATCGGGAACCTCTGGATCAAGGGGCAGAGCACGGCGCCCGGCTACTTCGGCCAGCGCGCGAAGAGCCAGAGCACGATGGTGGGCGAGTGGCTCAACACGGGGGACAAGTACGCCCAGGATAGCGAAGGCTTCTTCCATTACGCGGGGCGCAGCGACGACATGCTGAAGGTGGGCGGGATCTGGGTCTCACCCGTCGAGGTGGAGAACACCTTGATCCAGCACGACGCGGTGCTCGAGGCCGCGGTGGTGGGGCAAGCCGACGGCGACGAGCTCGTCAAGCCGAAGGCCTTCGTGGTGCTCAAGCCGGGTCGCTTCAGCTCGACGGCGCTCGGCGAGGAGCTCCAGGCCTTCGTGAAGGGCCGTCTGGCTCCCTACAAGTACCCCCGCTGGGTGGAGTTCGTGGCCGAGCTGCCCAAGACCGCCACGGGCAAGATCCAGCGTTTCAAGCTGCGCGGGTAGCGCCGCCGTCGAGCTCCGCGGCCGGGCCGTTCGCGGACTACTCGCCCCCGATGGGGAGCCGCGCGACGAGTGGCCGGCGGCCAGAGCGGGTGAGATCGATGGAAGGGTCTATTCTGCGGCGCTCGCGAGCTGCGCCTCGATGGCGCCGAAGAGCGAGGGGAGCTCGACCGAGCCCACCCGGCGGTTCTCGAAGCTCGAGCCCTTCTTGCCGGCGGGCAGATCGGGGAT